>NZ_JBSFHA010000026.1:52974-117980 GCF_053596855.1 Streptomyces sp. NPDC001617 | reverse complement strand
GGTCGTGCTCAGGGAGAGGGGGTACGGCGCCCCCGCTTCGGCCTGAACGGCCTCGTCCTCAAACGCCGGACGGGCTGAAATGCAGGGACCGGCGTCAAGAAGGCGCCGCCCTCATCCGCCACCACCGCAAACCCTCCGCCACCCTCAGCCCGTCCCCCCTGCGCCTCTCTCCGCCCCCTGCCCTTCACCCTCCTCCACCTTCAGTCCTCCGCCCTTCGCGTCGACGCCTCGGCTCGGCGTCGCCGTCAGGACTCGGTCCGGGAGGGCCGTCCCCTCCCGGACCTGCGCCGAGTGGTGGGTGGTGGAGGGCGCCGGTGATCGACGAACATCGTGCGCGAGGCCGGAACCCGCCGTACCGTGCGCGTATTCCCGCTGATTACCGTCGGCTCGGGGCGCGTGGGTCCGAATGCTGGAATGCTGGACTACTGGCATACGGAGTCGGGCTGGGGGGCCAAAAGTCGTGGAGGACAGGGTGCGGGTGGTCATCGCCGAGGATTCAGTGCTGCTCAGGGAGGGCCTGACCCGGCTGTTGACCGACCGTGGGCACGAGGTCGTAGCCGGGGTCGGGGACGGGGACGCGCTGATCAAGACCATCGAGGAGCTGGACGGGCAGGACGCGCTGCCCGACGTGGTGGTCGCCGATGTGCGGATGCCCCCCACCCATACGGATGAGGGGGTGCGGGCCGCCGTACAGCTGCGGAAGTCCCATCCCGGGCTCGGGGTGCTCGTGCTGTCGCAGTACGTGGAGGAGCGGTACGCGACCGAACTGCTCGCCGGGTCCAGCCACGGCGTCGGCTATCTGCTGAAGGACCGGGTAGCCGAGGTGCGTGAGTTCGTGGACGCGGTGGTGCGGGTGGCCCAGGGCGGGACCGCGCTCGATCCCGAGGTGGTCGCGCAGCTGCTCGGGCGGAGCCGCAAGCAGGATGTGCTGGCCGGGCTGACGCCCCGGGAGCGCGAGGTGCTGGGGCTGATGGCCGAGGGGCGGACGAACTCGGCGATCGCGCGGCAGCTCGTGGTCAGCGACGGCGCCGTCGAGAAGCACGTCAGCAACATCTTCCTGAAGCTCGGACTGTCCCAGAGTGACGGGGATCACCGGCGTGTTCTCGCGGTCCTCACCTATCTGAACTCCTGACGGGCCGACACTGCCCCTGGGGCCGACCCAAGAACCGAGCCATCGCGGTAAGCGTCTTTCACAGAAGCGCCGGGGGCGAGAAGTCATGACAAGTCAGGGTGTCGAACCGTCTCAGAACCGTGTCCATCATGCGAATGGCCGAGGGAAGGCGACCCTAACGGACGTAGGGTTGATCCTGGGAAGGCCTGCGGGAAGGTCGGTCCCAGACAGCCGCCTCGAGGGAGGTCCAGTTCAGTGACCAGCCAGGTCAGCAGGACAGCGGAACAGGCCGAAGAAACCGTCGTGGGAGAGCAGCGCAAGCCGGCGGGAACCAAGGACGTACGTCGGCTGGACCGGGTGATCATCCGGTTCGCGGGAGACTCGGGCGACGGGATGCAGCTCACCGGCGACCGCTTCACCTCCGAAACGGCGTCCTTCGGAAACGATCTCTCCACCCTTCCCAACTTCCCCGCCGAGATCCGCGCCCCTGCCGGAACCCTCCCGGGTGTCTCCAGCTTTCAGCTGCATTTCGCCGACCATGACATCCTCACGCCCGGCGACGCGCCGAATGTGCTGGTCGCCATGAACCCGGCCGCCCTGAAGGCGAACATCGCCGATCTGCCGCGCGGCGCCGAGATCATCGTCAACACGGACGAGTTCACCAAACGGGCGATGCAGAAGGTCGGGTACACCGCCTCTCCTCTGGAGGACGGCTCGCTCGACGGGTACAGCCTGCACGAGGTGCCGCTGACCACGCTCACGGTCGAGGCCCTCAAGGACTTCGACCTCAGCCGCAAGGAGGCGGAGCGCAGCAAGAACATGTTCGCGCTGGGCCTGCTGAGCTGGATGTACCACCGGCCCACCGAGGGCACCGAGAAGTTCCTGCGGTCCAAGTTCGCCAAGAAGCCGGAGATCGCCGCGGCGAACCTCGCCGCCTTCCGCGCGGGCTGGAACTTCGGCGAGACGACCGAGGACTTCGCGGTCTCCTACGAGATCGCCCCCGCGACGACCGCCTTCCCACCGGGGACGTATCGCAACATCTCCGGGAACCTGGCCCTGGCGTACGGCCTGATCGCCGCCTCGCGCCAGGCCGACCTGCCCCTCTTCCTGGGCTCGTACCCGATCACCCCGGCCTCGGACATCCTGCACGAGCTGAGCCGGCACAAGAACTTCGGTGTACGGACGTTCCAGGCCGAGGACGAGATCGCGGGCATCGGCGCGGCGCTGGGCGCGGCCTTCGGCGGCTCGCTGGGTGTGACGACGACGTCCGGTCCGGGTGTGGCGCTCAAGAGCGAGACCATCGGGCTCGCCGTCTCCCTGGAGCTGCCGCTCCTCGTCATCGACATCCAGCGCGGCGGGCCGTCCACCGGCCTGCCGACCAAGACCGAGCAGGCCGACCTGCTGCAGGCCATGTTCGGCCGCAACGGCGAGGCACCGGTCCCGATCGTCGCCCCGCACACCCCGGCCGACTGCTTCGAGGCGGCCCTGGAGGCGGCGCGCATCGCGCTGACGTACCGCACCCCCGTGCTGCTGCTCTCCGACGGCTACCTGGCCAACGGCTCGGAGCCCTGGCGCATCCCGGAACTGGACGAACTCCCGGACCTGACGGTGCAGTTCGCGCAGGGCCCGAACCACACCCTGGCGGACGGCACCGAGGTCTTCTGGCCGTACAAGCGCGACCCGCAGACCCTCGCCCGCCCGTGGGCCATCCCCGGCACGCCCGGCCTCGAACACCGCATTGGCGGCATCGAGAAGGAGGACGGCACCGGGAACATCTCGTACGCCCCCGCCAACCACGACTTCATGGTCCGCACCCGGCAGGCCAAGATCGACGGCATCGACGTACCGGATCTGGAGGTCGACGACCCGCACGAGGCCCGCACGCTGGTGCTGGGCTGGGGCTCGACCTACGGGCCGATCACGGCGGCGGTACGGCGGCTGCGGACGGCTGGCGAGTCCATCGCGCAGGCGCATCTGCGCCATCTCAACCCCTTCCCGAGGAATCTCGGCGCGGTCCTCGGACGTTACGACAAGGTGGTGATCCCCGAGATGAACCTCGGGCAGCTCGCCACGCTGATCCGGGCGAAGTACCTGGTCGACGCCCACTCGTATAACCAGGTGAACGGCATGCCGTTCAAGGCTGAGCAGCTCGCCACGGCTCTCAAGGAGGCCATCGATGGCTGAGACGTCCACGGAAGGCACGGGCACGATCGAGGCGCTTTCGCTCGTCCCCAAGGCCGAGGCCCGCCAATCCATGAAGGACTTCAAGTCCGACCAGGAAGTGCGCTGGTGCCCCGGCTGCGGTGACTACGCGATCCTCGCCGCCGTACAGGGATTCATGCCCGAGCTCGGTCTGGCCAAGGAGAACATCGTCTTCGTCTCGGGCATCGGCTGCTCGTCCCGCTTCCCGTACTACATGAACACGTACGGCATGCACTCCATCCATGGACGGGCGCCCGCGATCGCGACCGGACTCGCGTCCTCCCGGCGGGACCTGAGCGTGTGGGTGGTGACCGGTGACGGCGACGCCCTCTCCATCGGCGGCAACCACCTCATCCACGCCCTGCGCCGGAACGTCAACCTCAAGATCCTGCTCTTCAACAACCGGATCTACGGTCTGACGAAGGGGCAGTACTCGCCGACCTCCGAGGTCGGCAAGATCACGAAGTCGACGCCGATGGGCTCGCTGGACGCGCCCTTCAACCCGGTGTCCCTCGCCATCGGCGCGGAGGCGTCCTTCGTCGCCCGGACCATCGACTCCGACCGCAAGCACCTCACGTCGGTGCTGCGCGAGGCGGCCGCCCATCCGGGCACGGCGCTGATCGAGATCTACCAGAACTGCAATATCTTCAACGACGGCGCCTTCGACGCGCTGAAGGACAAGCAGCAGGCGGAGGAGGCGGTGATCCGCCTCGAACACGGGCAGCCGATCCGCTTCGGCGCGGACGGTTCCCGGGGTGTGGTCCGGGATGTGGTCACCGGTGACCTGAAGGTGGTCGACGTGACGCCGGACAACGAGTCTCAGATCCTGGTCCACGACGCGCACGCCGCGTCGCCGACCACGGCTTTCGCGCTGTCCCGCCTGGCCGACCCGGACACCCTGCACCACACCCCGATCGGGGTGCTGCGGTCCGTGGACCGGCCGGTGTACGACACGCAGATGGCCGACCAGTTGGACACGGCGATCGAACAGCACGGCAAGGGCGACCTGGCGGCGCTGCTGGCGGGCGGGGACACCTGGACGGTCGTGGGCTGACGGTTCATACCGGCATGGAAGGGCCCGGATGCCGTACCGCATCCGGGCCCTTCCACGTCGGCGTCACGCGTCGGGGATGTCCCGCTTCGCCCGAAGCAGCGTGTCCCGCGTGATGACGACGATGCGCTCGTAGTCGGCACGGGCGGCGTCGGCGGGCAGGAGGACGTCCAGTTCCTCGGTCCGGTCCGTACCGATGACTGCGAAGTTCCCGTCACTCAACTCGAAAAGGTCAGGACAGGTCTCTCCGGTCATGCTGCCTCTCTGACGAGGAGAATCCCCCAAACGACGGACAATGGAATAGGACGACCGGCATTCAGCAGACAAAACTGTGCCACCCCCTGACAGTGGAATGAGAATGCCGGGAGTATGACACGACCACTGAATGATGATGTGTCATGTCGATAAATCCTCTGAATCGGTCCCCACCACCCACCACTCATCGAGATCGTCGAGCCGATCCTCCATGATCACGTCGACAGCCCTGCCGGCCCTCGCCTCCAGGGACTCCGGCGGAAGGCTCCCCCGGGGCTCCACAGTCCGTTTCCAGTACTCGACGAAGACGGGATTCCTGCTCAACACCTTCAGGTGTCCGAGCAATTCGCCCCGGTCGACCGCGCCTATGCGGTAGCTCAGCACAATGAGACCATATTGCAGATTGGCGAAGAACATCTGACGGCGCCTCTCCTCGGAGAGGCCATCCAGCCCGCTGAGAACATCGGCAAGCGACGGATCGCCCATTGCGCGGTCCAGCTGGTCCACGAAGAGCCCGTGCAGCCGGATCAGGTTCTCACGGCGCATCTCCTCGGCCATGCGGCCGATCGCCTCCGCCATCAGGCCCACCTGCTGGGCCAACGCCGATACGGAATCCTCCCCGTTGGGGACAGCCATGCCCCGACACCCCCGATCCGTCGAGCAAGCACTCGTCCTCAGCGTGCCGGTGACACAAGTCGGCGCGCGAGGCGGAGAAGGGGCGCACAAGAGGACACGGCGCATATTCGGACCGCCGGTCTACCCACCCCCGACCGGTGTGCGCCCCACGCTCAGCCCCGCCGCTTGGTCGCGTCGTACACCTCGCGCGCCTCCTGCACCGCCGACATCCGGCTCTCGGTCCACACCGCCAGCCCCCGCACCTGCTCCGCCGCCTCGCGGCCGAGGGGTGTCAGGGAGTAGTCGACACGGGGCGGGATCACCGGCTTGGCGTCGCGGTGGACCAGGCCGTCCCGCTCCAGGGTCTGGAGCGTCTGGGTGAGCATCTTCTCGCTGACCCGGCCGATGGCCCGGCGCAGCTCGCTGAAGCGGTACGGGCGGTCCAGGAGCTCGATCAGGACCAGGACGCCCCAGCGGCTGGTGAGGTGCTCCAGGACGAGGCGGTAGGGGCACATCGCCTCGCCGGTGTCGTGCTTGTCGACGCCATCCGGCTTCACTGCGGCTTCCTGGGTACTTACGGCCATGCCAGTACCTTACTTCAAAGTGGGTACTTTCCAGAAGTTAGCGCACCTCCTATGGTTAGTGGCAACGCACCCCACAAGGAGTTGTCAATCATGAGCATCGTCGTCACCGGAGCCACCGGACACCTCGGCCGCCACGTCGTGGAGCAGCTGCTGGAGAAGGTCCCGGCCGAGCAGATCACCGCCGTCGTACGCGACGAGGCGAAGGCCGCCGACCTGGCCGCGCGTGGCGTGAAGCTCGCCGTCGCCGACTACAACACCCCCGAGACGTTCGACGACGTCTTCTCCGCCGGCGACAAGGTGCTCCTCATCTCCGGCAGCGAGATCGGCAACGACCGCGTGGGCCAGCACAAGGTCGTCATCAACGCCGCCAAGGCCGCCGGCGTCGCCCTGCTCGGCTACACCAGCGCCCCCGGCACCCTGAAGGCCGCGCTCGCCGACGACCACCGCGCCACCGAGGAGGCCCTCGTCGCCTCCGGCGTGCCGTACGTGCTGCTGCGCAACGGCTGGTACCACGAGAACTACACCGAGAACCTGGCCCCCGTGCTGGAGCACAACGCCGTCGTCTCCGCCGCCGGCGAGGGTCGCGTCTCCTCCGCCTCGCGCGCCGACTACGCGGCCGCCGCGGTCGCGGTGCTGACCGGTGAGGGGCACGAGAACAAGACGTACGAGCTGGGCGGCGACGAGGCGTGGAGCTTCGCCGAGTACGCGGCCGAGCTGAGCAAGGCGACCGGCAAGGAGATCGCCTACAACGCCGTCCCCGAAGAGGTTCTCGTGGGCATCCTGACCGGCGCCGGGCTGCCCGAGCCGCTGGCCGCGATCCTCGCCGGCGTGGACGCGTCGATAGAGAAGGGCGAGCTGGTGGTCGAGAGCGGCGACCTGTCCCGGCTGGCCGGCCGTCCGACCAGCCGGATCGCCGACGCGATCGCGGTGGCCGTCAAGGGCTGAGCCTTCGCGGGCGACCCGAGGGCCGGATCGACCGGGTTCCCCCGGTGAGACCTTCGGGCACCCCGGGTACCTCCCACGCGCTTCGGGCGCCCTGACTCCCCCACGGGATCGCGCCCCCGCCTGTCATGACCGTATGGCGATACGAGCATGACAGGCGGGGGCGCTCGGCGTTACCTTCGTGCCTGCACGTGTGTGCGACGGAGCGAGCGAGGCGGAAGGGCGGTGCCCGTGAGCGGGAAGTCGAGGGGCGAGCAGCGGATCGGCCTGCTGAACGGCTTCGCGGCGTACGGGATGTGGGGTCTGGTCCCCCTCTTCTGGCCGCTGCTCAAGCCCGCCGGAGCGGTCGAGATCCTCGCCCATCGCATGGTGTGGTCGCTCGCCTTCGTGGCCGTCGCGCTTCTCTTCGTACGGCGCTGGGCCTGGGCCGGTGAGCTGCTGCGGCAGCCTCGGCGCCTGGGGCTCGTCGCGGTGGCGGCGGCGGTGATCACCGTCAACTGGGGCGTCTACATCTGGTCCGTGAACAGCGGGCATGTCGTCGAGGCCTCGCTCGGGTACTTCATCAACCCCCTGGTCACCATCGCCATGGGCGTGCTTCTCCTGAAGGAACGGCTGCGACCTGTGCAGTGGGCGGCGGTCGGGGTCGGGTTCGCCGCGGTGATCGTGCTGACCGTGGGATACGGGCAGCCTCCATGGATCTCCCTCACGCTCGCCTTCTCGTTCGCCACGTACGGGCTCGTGAAGAAGAAGGTCGGGCTCGGCGGTATCGAGTCGTTGGCCGCGGAGACGGCGATCCAGTTCCTGCCGGCGGTCGGTTATCTGGTGTGGCTGAACTCGCGGGGTGACTCGACGTTCGCGAGCGAGGGGGCGGGGCATGGCGCGCTGCTCGCGGCGACGGGTGTGGTGACCGCGCTGCCGCTGGTGTGCTTCGGGGCGGCGGCGATACGGGTGCCTTTGTCGACGCTGGGGTTGTTGCAGTACCTGGCGCCGGTGTTCCAGTTCGTGCTGGGGGTTCTGTACTTCCACGAGGCGATGCCGGTGGAGCGGTGGGCCGGGTTCGGGCTGGTGTGGGGGGCGTTGTGCCTGCTGACAGCGGACGCGTGGCGCGCTGCGCGCAGGCAGGGCCGGGAGCGGGAGTTGGAGGTACCGGCGGTTGCCACGGTGCCGTCGGCTTCGGTGGACGTCTGACGCCGAGTTGTCGGTGCCGGCCGCTATAAGTGGTCCCATGACGCAGACACCCGCCCCTGCCCCCGCCCCCGTCCACTGGAAGCTCGTCATCGACGCCGCCGATCCGCATGCGCAGGCCGACTTCTGGGCTGCCGCGCTCGGTTACGAGGTCGAGGACAACGGCGCGCTCGTCCGGCGGCTGCTGGAGGTCGGGGCCGTGCCGCGCGAGGCCACCGTCGAGTTTCACGGCCGCCCTGCCTTCAGGGATCTGATCGCGGTACGGCATCCCGAGGACCCGTACGACAAGGACAGCGGTACGGGGCTCGGGCGACGGCTGCTGTTTCAGCGGGTGCCGGAGGTGAAGACCGTGAAGAACCGGCTGCATCTCGATCTGCATCCCGGCGCTGGGCGGCGGGACGGCGAGGTCGAGCGGCTGGTTGGGCTGGGGGCGAGTGTGCTGCGGCGAGTGAAGGAGGCCGCCGGGGAGTGGGTGGTGATGGCCGACCCCGAGGGCAACGAGTTCTGCGTGCAGTAGGTCACACGGGCCGCCGCGGTACTCCGTGTTGCTCCGTTATGCGAACCCGGTGTCCTGATACCGCTCTTGACGTCTCGTCGGTAAAGGCTTCACCATCCGGGGACCCCATTCCCTTCAAGTCGCTTCAAGGAATTCGGAGCCCCCCACATGAACTTCTCCGTTTCCGGGCGTGCGGCTGCGGTCGGCGTTGTCTCGGCCGTTATGCCTGTCATGCTCCTGACCAGTGGACCGATAGCCGACGCTGCACCCACGTCCGCCACCCCGGCCCTTGCAGCCGCCGCGCCCGACATCTCCGTGGCGAACGTCAAGGCCCACCTCTCCCAGCTGCAGTCCATCGCCACCGCCAACGGCGGCAACCGCGCCCACGGGAGCGCCGGCTACAAGGCCTCGATCGACTACGTGAAGGCCAAGCTGGACGCGGCCGGATTCACCACCACCGTCCAGCAGTTCACGTCCTCGGGCCGCACCGGCTACAACCTGATCGCCGACTGGCCCGGCGGCGACACCGACCACGTCGTCATGTCCGGCTCCCATCTGGACAGCGTCAGCGCAGGGCCCGGCATCAACGACAACGGCTCCGGCTCCGCCGCGATCCTGGAGACCGCCCTCGCTGTGTCCAAGGCCGGCTACCAGCCCACCAAACACCTGCGTTTCGCCTGGTGGGGCGCCGAGGAGCTGGGCATGGTCGGCTCCAAGTACTACGTCAACAACCTCTCCTCCACGAACCGTTCGAGGATCGACGCCTATCTCAACTTCGACATGATCGGCTCGCCGAACCCCGGCTACTTCGTCTACGACGACGACCCGACCATCGAGAAGACGTTCAAGGACTACTTCACCGGCCTCGGCATCTCCACCGAGCCCGAGACCGAGGGCGACGGCCGCTCCGACCACGCGCCGTTCAAGAGCGCGGGCGTGCCGGTGGGCGGGCTGTTCAGCGGTGCCGACTACGTCAAGACGGCGGCCCAGGCGACCAAGTGGGGCGGGACGTCGGGACGGGCCTTCGACGCCTGCTACCACTCGTCCTGCGACAAGACCTCCAACATCAACGACACGGCACTGGACCACGACAGCGACGCGATCGCGTTCGCGGTGTGGGGGCTGTCGGCGTAGGGCCGCCGCCTTCTCCCGATTCCGGGGTCAACTCGACGGCTACTGGGCCGACTTGCGGGCGCGTTCCGTGAGTCGGCCCATACGTGTGCGGGCCGACTCCAGCCGCTCGATGTCCTCCGCGGCCGGACCGTCCTCGGCGGCCAGCTCGGTCCACAGGCCGATCAGGTCGTGGCCCAGCGCGAGCCCCAGCTCCGGATCGCGCACGGCGCGCCAGGCGGACGCCGCGCTCTGCACGTTCCCGTACGCCCCCTCCGCGTCCCGCGCGTGCCGGTGGATCCGGGCGAGGTCGAGCGAGATCCGGAAGGCACGGACCGGTTCGCCCGCCAAGTAGGCGATGTAAGCGGTCAGTTCACGCACCTTGAGGACCTCGGGATGCTCCACCCCCAGCGCCGCCGACGCCTCCCGGACAACTTCCTCGGCCAACTCGGCCGCCTCCGCTATCCGCCCCGCCCGCACGGCCTCATTGACCCGCACCATCGGCTCCATCAGGAAGCCGGGAACGGTAGGCGGTTCGTCGCCGAGCACGGCCTCCGCCACGGCGTCGAAACCTCGGGCCGGCGTGGGGGTGGCGGAGGTGGGCCTGGGTTCGGGGTCGGGGTCCAGGACCGGGATGAGGGGGCGGCGGATCCGGGAGGTGTCGGGTGAGCTCGAGGGACTTGGGCGAAGAGGGGTGAGACGAGGGGTCGGTGCGTCCTGGGGCACGGCGCCGGGCGCCGGAGGCCATACGGCTCCGTCCGCTTCGGGCGCGGGGCGCGGCGGTACGGCATCCATCGGCGATACGGCATCCATCGGCGATACGGCGTCCATCACGGGAGGCGGGCCGAACACGCCCGTCGGCGGCGCGACCGTGCCGGGAGCCCGGTCCTCGACCTGTTCCGACAGCGCACGCAACGGGAAGGTCGGCACGGACCCGCCCGTCGGCTCCTCGGAGCCCCGCAACGGAAACGTGGGCACGCTCTCCCCCAATGGCTGCGGCTCGGACAGCGCACGCAACGGGAAGTCCGGCGCGGCGTCCGTCACCGGTTCCGCCGTCTGCCGGAGGAGGTGGGTGGGACGGTCGGGGTGGGACCGTGCGGGGGCGGTGGGCTGATCGAAGGGTGCGAGGTCGGCGGGCGGCGCGACCAGGGCCGGTGAGTCGACCGGGACCGGCGGCGCCGCGGGGATCGGGGGCGGCGGCATTTCGGGGGCGGCCTGCGGCTCGTACGACTGCGCCGAGGGCGCTGACGCGGGCGCACGCGGCGGCGCCTCGGAGGCGGCCAGCGGCTCATGCGACGACACCCCGGAAACGGCCGACGGCTCGTACGGCCTCGGCGGAGCCGGTGGCGCGGTCGGCTCCCGCAGGGACTGCGGGGCCGGCGCCTGCGCGGGCGCCGGTGCGCCCGTGAGGTGGCTTGAGCCGTCCGGGTTCACCTGGAGGGGGACCACGCAGCCGTGGCGTTCGTCGTGGATCGTGGCGTGAACCGGCTGACAGGTGGCGAGGGCGATGCGGTGGAGGTGGCTCAGGACCGCCTGCTGGACGTCCTCGCCGTCGGCCACGGCGACCGGCACACCGCCTATCGTCGCCCCACCCGCATCCGGTCCGGCAGCGGCGACGAGCACGTCGATCGGAGCCGCCGCCAGTGTGGCCGAGGACTCCGAGTGCCGCTGTTCCCGGTTCTTCTCTCGGCTGGGTCGAGACATATGTGCCCTCACTCGGATCTGCCGAAAAACCGGCGGTCAGCGCGTCACGATCCGTTCATCACGCTCATGGTGGAGTCTCTCCGCTCACCCACAGTTCTCATGTCACCACGACGTCACAGCCTCGTTCCAGTGGTCCTGGCACCAGGCCCGCCCGGACCAGGCCCTGGACGGCCTCGGGCAGCTCGCGACAGCCTTGGACAGGTGAATGCATATGCATATAATGCAGGTGCTTGTTATTGCTTCACGCCGTTTCTTGTACCTCGCCGTTCATCTGGGGGATCTCATGACGCGCCGCTTTCTGTTCGTCCTCGGCAGCAGCCGCACCGACGGCAACACCGAGCTGCTCGCCCGACGCGCCGCCGAGCAGTTGCCCGCGGATGTCGAGCAGCGGTGGGTCGGCCTGGCCGAGCAGCCGTTGCCGGACTTCGTCGACCTGCGGCGCGACAGCGACCACGTGCGGCCGCCCACGGGAAGCACCCCCGACCTCCTCCTCGACGCCACCCTCGAGGCCACCGACATCGTGATCGCCTCCCCTGCTGTACTGGTACGCGGTCTCCGGCCTCACCAAGCGCTACCTCGACTACTGGTCCGGCTGGCTGCGCACCCCCGGCCTCGACTTCAGGGCGACCATGGCCGGCCGCACGCTGTGGGGCGTCACCGCCCTCGCCGACACCGAGTTCTCGGTCGCCGACCCGCTGATCGGCACCCTCAACAACTCGGCCGCGTACCTGGGGATGCGCTTCGGCGGGGTGCTTCTCGGCAACGGCAGCAGGCGCGGCGACGTACTGAACGACGCCGAGGCGCTGGCCCGCGCCAAGACCTTCTTCGCCCAGGAGGCGCCGCTCGCCCGCTTCCCCCACCAGCCGTCCGCGGCCACCTGAGGCGCACCGGGCAGGCCTAGGCCGTGATGTCCTTCGTCGTGAACCTCGCCCAGGCCGCCGACCCGAACACCGCCGCGTACAGGGCCTGGAGGCCGAGGTTCTTCTGCAGGTCGTCCCAGTAGACCGGGTCGCGCATCAGGTCCGCGAAGGACAGCCAGTAGTGCGAGAAGAAGTACGGCTGGATGGTGTGGAGTTGGGGTATCTGGTCGAGGATCTGGATGGTGATCAGCAGGCCTACGGTCGTCGCCATCGCCGCGATACCGCTGTTCGTGAGCGTCGAGATGAACAGGCCCAGGGCGGCGATGCCTGTCAGGGAGGCGGCGACGACCAGGGCGATCAGGAGAGCCCGGCCGAGGCCGTCGGCGAAGCTGATCTGGGTGCCGGAGATCGTGGTCAGGTCGCCGAGCGGGAAGAGTATGGCGCCGACGGTGAGTGCGGAGACGGCCACGATGAGGGTGGCGACCAGGCAGAACGCCATCACCGTCGCGTACTTGGTCAGGAGGAGGCGGGTGCGGCCGGCGGGGGCCACCAGGAGGTAGCGCAGGGTGCCGGCGTTGGCCTCGCCGGCTATCGCGTCGCCTGCGATGACGCCGATCGCCATGGGGAGGAAGAAGGGGAGGGTGGCGGCGAGGGCGGTGAAGACCAGGAAGAGGCCGTTGTTGGTGATCTGCGAGATGAAGGCGGGGCCTCCGTCGCCGCCGCCTCCGCCGGGCCCGCGTGATGAGTCACCGTTGGTTTCGATCTTCACGGCGATGCCGATGAGGATCGGAACGGCTGCGAGTACGGCCAGTAGGGCGAGGGTGCGCCAGCGGCGGAACGTGGTGAGTAGTTCGTTGCGGAAGAGGGCGCCGAGGAAGGTTGTTCGGCGACTTGCGGTGGGTGCGGGCTGGTCGCGCCGTCCCCCGCGCCCCTTCAGGGCGTTCGAGCTAGCCTGCGACATCGAAGCCCTCCCCTGTCAGGGCCACGAAGGCGTCCTCCAGGGAGGCGCGTTCGATGCCGAAGCCGCGGACTCGGACGCCTGCCTTGACCAGTGCCGCGTTTACGTCGGCCAGGTCGCGGTCCGGGGGCTCTGCTGTCACCCGGTCCTCCGTGACCACGACATCCGCGGCGCCCTGTTCCTTCAGTACTCGGGCCGCGTCGGTCGGGTCCGGGGTGGTGATCGCCAGGCGGCCGCGGGTGCCTGACGCCAGGTCGGATACCGCGCCCTGGGTGATGAGGCGGCCCTGGGCCATGACCGCGGCGTGGGTGCAGACCTGTTCGATCTCGTCGAGGAGGTGGGAGGAGAGGAAGACGGTGGTGCCGTCGGATGCCAACTCCCGGACCAGGGAACGGATTTCGCGCATGCCCTGGGGGTCGAGACCGTTGGTCGGCTCGTCCAGTACGAGGAGTTTGCGGGGCTGGAGCAGGGCCGCGGCCAGACCCAGACGCTGCTTCATGCCCAGCGAGTACGCCTTCGCCTTCTTGCCCGCCGCCGCCGACAGGCCCACCCGGTCCAGCGCCGCCGCGACACGGGCACGCCGGGTGCGCGGGTCGGCGGTCGGGTCGGCGGCGTCGTAGCGGATGAGGTTGTCTCGGCCGGAGAGGAAGCCGTACAGGGCGGGGCCTTCGATGAGGGCGCCCACGTGCGGGAGGACGGTGCGGGAGGCTCGGGGCATGGGGCGGCCGAGGACGCGCGCCGAGCCCGATGTCGGCTCGATCAGGCCCATCAGCATGCGGATGGTGGTGGTCTTGCCCGAGCCGTTCGGACCGAGGAAGCCGAAGACGCTGCCCGCCGGGACGGTCAGGTCGAGGCCGTCGACGGCGAGCTGTCCGCCACGGTAGCGCTTGGTGAGCGCCCGGGTGGCGATGACGCTGTCACCCGGCTCGCTCTGTTCCGGCTCCGGGGTGGACGGTTCCTCGTCCATCGGCTTCCTCGATTCGTGCTCGTACGGCGGCCTCGGGTGCCTCGCGCGGCTGCGCGGCGACCCCGCCTCGCTGTGATTACTCACAGTGATGACGAAGGGGCGCCGCGCGATGTTCCCGGCCGCTCCGCGTTCACCCGGGCGGGTGACACTAGCCCGCGTTCGCCGCCTTCACCAGGGCGTCCTTGGTGACCGCGCCGACGTAGACCTTGCCGTTGTCGGTGATCAGGGCGTTGATCAGGCGGGTCTTGAAGATCGTGCCCGAGCCGAACTTGCCGGTGACCTTGTCGCCGAGGGAGTCGAGGAAGCCGCCGAAGTTGCCGCCGGCCTCGGAGCCGGACGGGACGCCCTTGCCGCCGGTGTCGAAGGTGGCGATGGAGTCCCAGCCCTTGCCCAGGACGTTCAGCCCGTCGGGGCTCTTGGCGTGGTTCTCGCCGGACTTGCCGCTCTTGCCGGTCGTGCCGCTCTTGCCGTCGCCCTTCAGGCCGCCGTCGATCCGGCCGTCCTTGTGGGCGGACGGGCTGTCCTCGGTGACCTTCGCGCCCTTGGGTGCCTTGAAGTCGAAGGTCGAGGCGGCCGGCTCGGCGAAGCTGATCTGGGTGAAGCCGACGTCGATCACGGCGGCGCCGCCGCTCGCCGGGGTCAGCGTGAACTTCAGCGGGAGCCCGGTCTTCGAGTCGACGGCGACGGTGATCTGACCGACCGTCGAGCCGGCGTCCTTGGGCTTGATGACCAGGCGGTAGGCGTCCCGGCCCGCGACCTGCGCGGTGCCCTGGACGGTGATCGAGGTGGTGTCGTCGGCCGCCTTGAGGGCGTCCTTGGCGAGCTGGTCGGGCGTGGCCGGCGACTCCTCCTGCTTCTTCTTCGCGGAGGCGCTGTCCGGGGCGGTGGAGTGGTAGACCTCGTTGGACTGGCTGTCGTAGCCCCAGACGTCCTTGCCGTTGTGGATGAGGCTGTACTCCGCCGCGTTCTCCAGCAGGGACAGCTTCTGCTTGTCCGGGCCGTCGGCCGCGACGCGCAAGGTGTGGGTACCGGAGGCGAGTTCGGTCAGCTTGGCCGTGGGGTCGGCGGAGGATCCGTCGCCGGAACCCTTGGTGGCGCCGGACACCAGGCTGTTCTCCAGGCCGCCGAGGTCGGGCAGGCCCAGGTCCGTGGTGATCTTCACCGTGCCGGACATCTGCTGTACGTCCGACTTGGCGATCTTCTCGATGAGTTGCTGTGCGCTGATCTTCGGCAGGCTGGGGTCGCCGGAGTCGGCGAGCGCGGGGACGAGGCCGATGGTCGCCGCCGCCACCCCCACCACCGCGACCGGGACGACGTACCGCGCGGCCTTGCGCCGCCCGGCGCCCAGGTCGTCGACCTCCCCGGTGCTCGTGCTGTCGTCGGATTCGTACGGTGCCATGTGTGCGCTACCTCCGTCGTCGGCGGCGGCTTTCCACTCCCGTGCATCCACCCCGTAGCCGCCATTCTCACCCGAATCGGTGAGGAGTGGTGTTTCCCGTGGTCTCCAGTTGACCAAATCGGCCAGAGAGAAGCGTCAGACCGCGGAGGCAACTCCATGTACACCTGGGGTATGACATGAGAGGGCGGCGCCTCCCCCGACCCGTAGGGGTCGTATGGGGAAGACGCCGCCCGAGCAGGCCTTTCGGCCCTCAACTCCCTTGTCAGCCCTGCACGAACACGTAGTCCGCCGAGTACGGGACGCCGACGATGGTGCCGGGCTCACAGGAACCGGTCGGGGCGACGCCGCCGACGGTGTTCAGCCGCAGGATCTCCGCGGTGCCGGCGAGCAGGCCGTGGTGCTTCCCGGACTGGGTGGCCTTGAGGTCGAGTTCGGGGATGTTGCCGTCTCCGTTCGGGGTCTTGGACTGGACGGCTCCGGTGACGGCGCTGCCGTCGGGCGCGACCCACTGCGGTGTACCGGAGTTGGGAGCGACGAAGGAGTGCCGGATGCCGCCGCCGAGCAGGGCGCTGACGTCCCGCTGGGCGAAGGCGTAGCCGCCGGCGTCCGTGGGCTTGCACTCGTAGATCTGCTTGCCCTTGACCACGGACGCCTGGAAGTTGTCGAAGGCGTCACGGAAGTCGAAGGCGGCGACGGTGACCTTGTGGAGCTGGCCGCGGACGGCTCCGCCCGGGAACTCGGCCGTGTGCAGGTTGGCGTAGAACGAGCCGGGGTCGTTCTTCAGCGCGTCGAGCAGGGCCGGGTCCTCGACCTTGACGGTGCCGGTGACGCTGTGCCGCTTGCTGTTCTTGAGCAGCTTGCTGAAGTCGACCTTGACGCCGCCGTTGGTGCCCTTGGCGCCCTGGTGGATGTGGAGCATGGTCGGCTTGCCGGTGCCGCGCCAGGTGACGGCGACGGACACCTTGTCGTCCTTGACCTTGATGAACTCGAGCGCGGCGCCGTCCTTGTCCCCCACGGCCGGGCCACCGGCGACGGGCACCTCGTTGGCACCGCGCAGGCTG
This sequence comes from Streptomyces sp. NPDC001617, assembly GCF_053596855.1. Taxonomy (NCBI): domain Bacteria; kingdom Bacillati; phylum Actinomycetota; class Actinomycetes; order Kitasatosporales; family Streptomycetaceae; genus Streptomyces; species Streptomyces sp. NPDC001617. The sequence goes on along the minus strand of NZ_JBSFHA010000026.1, from coordinate 101,480 downwards.
GTGGCGAGAAGGGTGCCTCCGGTGCCACCGGAAACGGTCCCGCTCTGTGTGACGATGCCCTGCTCACTCATGCCGGCGTGTCCCGCGTGGTCGGTGCGGGCACCTCCGGCGGCGTAGGCGGGAATCACCATCGCGGCGACACCGCCCGCGGCGGCCACCGCCACGGCGGTGACGATCAGGCTCTTACGGCGCTTCGAGAACGTCGCGTTCATGCCCATGATTCTGTTTTCTCCCCGTAGACCGGCCGACACCCCCTGCGTCGGCCTTCTGGGTATGAGTACGGAAGGGATCTTAGGTTGGACTCAGTCCAGCCTTGTGACGTGTATCACATAGGACCGGTCGCCGGTCAGTGATCAACACCGGCCCGGCAATCCCAGCCGTCCCAGGGGCCGAGGACAAGGTCCTTTCGGGCCATCAGGGGTGCAGGGCGGAAGCCTTCGGGGGGACTGAAAGGGCAGCGGTGAGGAGGGGTGGGTCAGCCCGCTCGGTGGACCACCGCGTCGCACATCTCCGCCAGGGCGGCCTTCGCGTCGCATTCCCGCAAGGGGGCCAGTGCGGAGCGGGCGTCCTCCGCGTAGCGCACCGTGTCCCGGCGCGCCTGCTCCAGCGCGGGGTGCGCCCGGAGGCCGGCCAGCGCCTCCGCGTGCCTCGCGTCGTCGGTGAGGTCGGAATCCAGGAGCTCGCGCAGGGCGATGTCCTCGGCCAGCCCCAGCCGCTCCGCCCGCTCCCGGAGTCGTAGGACCGGAAGGGTGGGGATGCCCTCGCGCAGGTCCGTCCCCGGCGTCTTGCCCGACTCGCGGGAGTCGGACGCGATGTCCAGTACGTCGTCGGCGAGCTGGAAGGCGACGCCCAGGCGCTCCCCGTACTGGGTGAGGACGTCCACCACCGTCTCGTCGGCTCCCGACATCATCGCGCCGAAACGGCACGAGACCGCCACCAGGGAGCCCGTCTTGCCGCTCAGCACGTCCAGGTAGTGCTCAACCGGATCGCGGCCGTCCTGCGGCCCCGCCGTCTCCAGGATCTGCCCGGTGACGAGGCGCTCGAACGCCTCGGCCTGGACACGGACGGCCTCCGGGCCCAGGTCGGCCAGGATGTGCGACGCGCGCGCGAAGAGGAAGTCGCCGGTCAGGACCGCCACCGAGTTGCCCCAGCGGGTGTTCGCACTGTCGACCCCGCGCCGCACCGCGGCCTCGTCCATGACGTCGTCGTGGTACAGCGTCGCCAGGTGGGTCAGCTCCACCACCACGGCCGACGGCACGACTCCGGGGGCATAGGGATCCCCGAACTGTGCAGCAAGCATCACGAGAAGCGGCCGAAACCGCTTTCCACCCGCTCGCACCAGGTGTTGGGCGGCCTCCGTGATGAAGGGGACCTCACTCTTGGTGGCTTCGAGCAAGCCCTCCTCGACGGCCGCCATTCCGGCCTGGACATCGGCTTCCAGAGCCTGGTCCCGCACGCTCAGCCCGAACGGCCCGACGACGGTCACGAGGGGTCTCCTGTCTGCTGGTGTCTACTGGCGGTTACACGGTTTGTCGATAGGTCGCTGCCATCACTCAAGTCAGCGTATCCGGTCACCTTTCGATCACCGATGCCCCCCACCCGTCCAGGAGGGGCGGTACCGGATCACGCCCGGTATGTTTCTGATCACCTGATAACAGCAGATATTTACCGACTTGCGCTGTCCACCTGGAGGGAAGCAGCGGCCCGTGTCCCGAACAGAAGTCGACGTCGAGCCCGGCAGCGGGCCGCCCTCCGAGGACGATCACGCCTTCTTCGGCCGGCCCGAGGGCCTGCACCCTCTCCGGCCTGGAGGTCTGGGAACGCTTCTCGTTCCCCGGCATGCAGGCGCGGTGGCCGCGGGCCTGGCCGTGATGGCCGCGATGCCCCGGCTGCGCCGCACGATGCATCCGGTCCACTGATGCCAACGGGGTCCCGCTCATGCACATCCGTACGTCCTTCCCCTACGACACCGCCCACGAGGACCTCTGGATCCCGCTCCCCGACGGGACGCTGCTGTACGCGCGCGTGTGGCGCCCGCTGACCGACGAGCCCGTGCCGGCGCTCCTGGAGTACCTCCCGTACCGCCTCTCCGACTGGACCGCGCCCCGCGACCACCAGCGCCATCCCTGGTACGCGGGCCACGGCTACGCCTCCGTCCGGGTCGACATCCGAGGGCACGGCAACAGCGAGGGCATGCCGACGGACGAGTACTCGGCGACGGAACTCGCCGACGGCGTCGAGGTGGTCAACTGGCTTGCCGCGCAGCCCTGGTGCGACGGCAAGGTGGGCATGTTCGGCATCTCCTGGGGCGGGTTCAACTCCCTCCAGATCGCGGCCCTCGCGCCCGAGCCGCTCAAGGCGATCGTCACGGTCTGCTCCACGGACGACCGTTATGACAACGACGTGCACTACACCGGAGGTTCCGTCCTCGGGGTGGACATGCACGCATGGGCGGCGACCCTGCTCGCCTTCGTCTCCCGCCCGCCGGACCCGGAGTACGTCGGTCCGATCTGGCGGGACATGTGGCGGGGACGGCTGGAGGCCGTCGACCCGTTCATCCACACCTGGCTCGCCCACCAGACCCGCGACGACTACTGGCGCCACGGCAGCGTCTGCGAGGACTACGGCACGATCGAGGCCGCCGTCCTCGCGGTGGGCGGCTGGCACGACCCCTACCGCGACACGGTGCTGCGTCTCGTCGAGCACCTCCCGGCCGACCGCGTCCGCGGCCTGATCGGCCCCTGGCCCCACCGGTACCCGGACCACGGCCTGCCGCCCGGCCCTGCGATCGGCTTCCTCCAGGAGACCCTGCGCTGGTGGGACCACTGGCTGAAGGGCATCGACTCCGGGGCGATGCGCGAGCCCTTGCTGCGTTCCTGCATCAGCGACTCGCACGCCCCGGCGACGGTGTACGCCAAGCTGCCGGGCCGCTGGGTGGGCGAGCCGGCCTGGCCTTCTCCCCACGTGACGGCGGTGTCGTACGGCCTTGAGGGCAGTGCTATGTCACATACCACTGCCCCCGTACCGGTCCGCTCACCGCAGCACACAGGCGTCGACGCCGGCCGTTTCTTCCCCTTCGGCAACGACGCCGACCTACCGCCGGACCAGCGGGAGGAGGACGCGCGGTCGGCGTGCTTCGACTTCGAGGTGGGTGAGGAGACCTGGGTGCTGGGGCGGCCGAAGGTGCGGTTGCGGGTGACCTCCGAAGTGAAGAGCGGTCAGATTGCCGCACGGCTGTGCGACCTCGCACCGGACGGCGCGTCGACCCTCGTGACGCGGGGCGTGCTGAACCTGTCGGCCCGTCAGGGACGGGACAGGGACGTGCCGTGGCCCCCCGGCGCCACCGAGGACGTCGAGTTCGAGCTGAACGGCATCGGGTACGCCTTCCCGGCCGGCCACCGCATCCGGCTCGCCGTCTCCTCCGCGTACTGGCCGTGGGTGTGGCCGCAGGCCGACTCGGCGGCCGGGTTCACCCTGGACCCGGCGGGCAGTTCACTGGAACTTCCGGTACGCGCGCGTGCGTCGGACGAGCGGGCGATCACCTTCGAGGAGCCGGAGCAGGCCGAGTCGCTCGGAGTGACCCGCGGCGTAGCCGCTGGTGGATGGAGCCCCGCCACGCTGGACGAGCCGCGCCCCGAGCGGCTGGTGGTGCGGGACGTGGCCAAGGGCGAGTGGCGACTGGAGGTCGGCCCGCGCTACGGCGGCACGCGCGTGTACCCCGACGGCCTGGAGTTCACCGAGGACGCGCTGGAGACGTACACGATCCGGGAGAGCGACCCGTTGTCGGCCCGCACCCGCTCGGACTGGTCAATCCGGCTGCACCGTCCGAATGCGGCCTGGGACACGACGATCCGTACACGGTCCGAGATCACCTGCGACCGGGAATCCTTTTTCACATCCAATGAGGTGATTTGCACGGAGGGTGGGGAGGTCGTCTTCCATCGGACCTGGGAGAAGCGGATTCCACGGACAGCCGGTTGACTACGAGTTGGGCTCATTGCCCGATTTACCACTCTTGCGAAAGCCCGTGACTTGGCTCACTCGGATCCATGATCCACATTCCGGCACATTTCGACCGATCCGCCTTCTCCGGTATGCCAGTTGAGGTTGGCACCCGCAAAGGATCAAGCACCTCAAACGCCTCATATCTAGGTCAACCGGCTTGATGAGTGAATCCGGCACTTGTTCCGGACATGTGCTCTCGCATACGTTCCCGGCCTGTCGGGCGGACGCCGAATCCTGCCGCCGCCCGAACCGTCTACCGAGAACGCACGGCAGGAGCGGGGAACCCAGGTAAGTCGCCGGGTCGGGATGTCTTCGGACATTCCGGATCGGCTAGGGGTGAAGTCGTGTCGCCTTACGGCGATGCGGCCGGGCAGCTCCCGCCCGAACCCGACAGCTCACCTCGCAGGCGCCGGAGAGGAAACCCCGTCATGCCTGCTGCCGCTCAGCCCCGCCGCCTCAGAAGCTCCCGCCTCGCCCGCAAGCTCGCCGTCATCGGTACGGGCGCCGCCGTGCTCGCCCTCCCGGTCATCGGCGCGACCAGCGCCTCCGCGGCCCCCACGTCGGTGGTCACCGCCTCCTCGCTGGGCTATGCCAACAACCTCGACGGCTGGATCCGGGCCTCCCTGCAGGTCATGGCCCAGCACGGCATCCCGGGGTCGTACAACGGCATCTACCGCAATGTGATCCGTGAGTCGTCCGGCAACCCGTACGCCATCAACAACTGGGACTCGAACGCCCTGGCCGGCACCCCCTCCAAGGGCCTGCTCCAGGTGATCGACCCGACCTTCACCGCGTACCACGTCAGCGGCACGTCGTGGGACCCGTACGACCCGGTCGCCAACATCACCGCCGCCTGCAACTACGCGGCCCATCGGTACGGGTCGATCGACAACGTCTGGGGCGCCTACTGAGGCGTACGAGCCGCCTGTCTACCGGGCGCCCGGGAAGAGTCTTTCGAGGACGACGGCGATGCCGTCGTCCTCGTTCGACAGGGTGATCTCGTCGGCCACCGCCTTGAGTTCGGGATGGGCGTTGGCCATGGCGACGCCGTGGGCGGCCCAGTCGAACATGGGGATGTCGTTGGGCATGTCCCCGAAGGCGATCGTCTCCCGCGGGCCCAGGCCCAGGTGTTCGGCGGCCAGGGCGAGGCCCGTCGCCTTGGTGATGCCGCATGGCTGGAGTTCGACGGTGCCGGGCCCCGACATGGTGACGGTGGCCAGAGAACCGACCACCGCGCGCGCGGTCGCCGCCAACTCGTCGTCGGACAGGTCCGGGTGACGCAGCAGCACCTTGCTGATCGGCTCGCACCACAGGTCGTCGCGCCGGTCGACCCGTACGGCGGGCAGCGTGGGGTGCGGCATCAGATAGCCCGGCTCGATGAGCGTGAGGCCGTCCACGCCGTCCTGGTCGACGGCCGCGTACACCTGGCCGACCTCGGCCTCTATCTTGCCGAGGGCCGTCTCGGCCAGCTCCCGGTCAAGGGTGACGGACCACAGCAGACGGTCCGCGTCGGCGTCGTACACCTGCGCGCCCTGCCCGCACACCGCGAGCCCCCCGCTGCCCAGGTCGTCGAGGAGCGGACGCACTCTCGGGGCCGGGCGGCCGGTCACCACGAGGTGCCGGGTGCCGGCCTCCGCCACGCGCGCGAGGGCGGCGACGGACCGGTCGGAGAGCGTGTCGTCGCCTCTCAGCAGCGTGCCGTCCAGGTCGGTGGCGATGAGTGCATACGCGGTGGGTGCGGCCATGATCAGAGAATACGGACAGGACGCACCACCGACTCATCGCGAACCGGACGACCGCCCCGTTCACCGTCGTCCCACGGTCAACTTCCGTACCGCCGTTGACTTTTGATCACCAGGGCGGCCGGTTGTCAGTGGCGGGTGCGACGCTTGTTCTGTCGCACCCACTGGACCGACGGATCGGGGGCCGTTGTGGTGAGGGGATCAGGCGTGCGCCGCCGCCAGGTGCTTGGCGAGCCTCGGCGAGGCGAACTCGGTGCCGCACACGAAGCGCATCACCGGGCCGTACGAGGCCGCCGCCGGAAGGCCGGTGAAGTACAGGCCCGGGACCGAGGACACGTATCCGGCGCCCAGCCTGGGCGTGCCGCGGCTCACGGCGACGTGGGTGCGCAGCTCGGGGCCGAGGAAGTCCATCGCCGCGATGTCGACCCGGTAGCCGGTCGCCGCGATGACGTGATCGGCCGACAGCTTCTCCGTCTGGCCGCCGTGCGTGCGCACCGACAGCGTCGGGCCGGCGCCGTCCGCGTCCGTGCGCACGATCCGGTCGACCTCGCTGACCTGGACCTTGCCCTCGAAGCGGTCGCGCAGCCACCAGGCGCCGAGCGGGCCCAGGACCCGGCGGACCAGGTAGTGACGGGTCTGGGCCGGGAGGTAGCGGTAGGGCTGCGGGTAGTAGCTGAGGGCCCACAGGGACCAGGCGCGGCCGAAGGGCGACTCCGGGCGCAGCTTGGGCTGCTTCCAGGGCGGCGCGCCGAAGGCGACCCTGCCGCTCCCGCGGGAGACCACCCGTACCTGCGCGCCCGCCTCCGCGGCCAGCGCCGCCGTCTCCAGCGCGGACTGGCCGGCGCCGACGACGATCAGGTCCTTGCTGGAGTAGCGCGTGAGGTCGTGGTGCTGGGAGCTGTGCGAGACCGGGCCCGTGGGGGTGGGTCCGTCCGCCGCGGCCGTGGCGAGTTCGGCGGGCACGTGGGCGAGGCCGGACAGGCCGGTCGCCACGACGACCGCGCGGGCGGTGAACAACTCGCCCGAGTCCAGCTTGAGTTCGAAGCCGCCGCCCTTGCGGCGGTCCACCGACACCACCCGCACCCGCTCCAGCTCGGGCACCAGCTTCTGCTGGAACCACTCGCCGTAGGCGATGAAGGTCTCGACCGGGATGATGTCCTCGTCCGTCACCAGGCGCTTGATGCCTGCGGCGTCGCAGTAGTCGGCCAGGTTGTGGCCCGGCTGCGGCGCGTCCAGGCTGGAGGCGACCGGTGTGGACTTCAGGAGCATGCCGGCGGGCATATGGTCGCGCCAGCTGACCATGGGCTCGCCGAAGACGCGCACCGGGATGCCGCGGGCGCGCAGATGGGCGGCGGTCGACAGGCCGAAGGGCCCGGCGCCGATGACTGCAACCGGTTGAATCACGAAGTCCCTCCCCAGGACGTCACTTCGTCACTTCGTGTCCGGCTCGGACAGCTGATACGGCTGATACCGCTGGCTAGCTGCTCGAACTGGTGGTGCTGCCGCGGCGGTTGGTGCGCCACAGCTGATACAGATGCTTCGCGCCCGGCCGCACGAAGCGCGCGAGCATCGTGAGGAACGGCATCGGGTCGTCACCCGCGAGCCAGGCCAGCTCCGTCCCGCTCGCGCGCGCCGGTGCGTGCGGCGTCGTGTAGCCGCTGCGGCGGTAGGCGAGCAGGGCGGGCAGGTCGATGTTCTCCACGATGTACCGGTGACCGGCGCGCTGTTCCCCCTCCGGGACGGAGCGGCCGGTCAGGTCCAGATGCATGGCGCGGACGACGTCCACCCCCGACTCGTTCTCGAAAAGCCGGAACTGGGCGCCCATGCGCGGGTTGAAGTCGAGGAGCTTGTACTGTCCGTCGCGCCGGTCGAAGCGCAGGTCGAGGTCGACGATGCCGGTGAAGCCGATCTCCTTGATGAAGCGCGCGGCGAGGTCGGCGAGTTCCGGGTTGTCGACGACGTACGCGTTCGCGGTCATCCCGGCGTGCGGCGGCCAGGAGCGCACCTTCACACCCGTGAACATCGCGAGCGGGGTGGAGTCCTGGTCGAAGTAGGCGTGCACGATCCAGTCCTCGGCGTCCTCCCGGGGCAGGTACTCCTGAAGGATCACACCGGGGTGCTCGCCCCAGTCGCGGGCGAGGGTGAGCAGGCCCTCGCGGGTGGCGATCCTGGTCGTGCCGTTGACCGCCGGTTGTGTGCGCCGCAGGAACGCCTCGCGGTTCTTGGCCACCACCGGGAAGCGGGCCTTCTCGGAGAAGGCCACGATGTCGTCGTACGACTTCGGGAAGGCGGCCGTCGGGCTCGGGATGCCGTGTTCCACGCACAGTTCGTGCAGGCCCTGCTTGCTCGCCAGGCGGCGGGGCAGGGCGGGCTCGACGCGCGGGAACAGGAAGCGGCCGGCGAGTTCGTCCTGGTGCTCGGCGATCAGGACGGCGGCCTCCTCGTCGGTCGGGACGAGGACGGTGGGGCGGCCGATACGGCGCCCGATCCGCAGCAGGCCCTCCACCAGGTGGTCCGGGTCCTCCGTGCCGGTGGTCGGCCAGACGAAGGCCTTCTTGAGATAGCGCGAGGAGGCGGCGGGCGTGTAACGGTCCTCCGTGATCGCATACATGGGCACGCCGAGGCGGCCGAGACTGCGGATCGCGCCCACGCCGCCGTGGTGCAGCGGATAGTCGCCGAACTTGACGATCAGGCCCGGCACGTCACGGTCGGCCTCGAAAGGCACACGGCTCGCGCTCCTGGCCACGGGTCCCCCCACGCGTCCCCCCTACGGACCGGACCCACCCCGTCCGTGTCCCCCAAAGGACGCTAAGCCGGAATTGCCACGTCCGACAAGCCCAATTCGGACATTGCAAACTCTTTAGGCACTGCCCAGGACAGGCAACTCAGCCGTAACGTGTGGCCTGACCACACGGAACGCACGAGAGCGAGGCAGCATCCCATGCCCCCCTTCGATGTCCCCGAGGGCGATCCCTTCGGTTCGCACAACCTTCCGTACGGTGTGTTTTCGGTGCCGGGGACGGTCGAGCGGACGGTCGGCGTCCGGCTCGGCGACCATGTCCTCGACGCGGGCGCGGCGGCGCGGGCGCTCGGCTCGCCTCACGCCTCACTGCTCGCGCGGCCGACGCTGAATCCGCTGCTGGCGGCGGGGCGTAGTACCTGGTCGGAGGTGCGGGAGGCGCTGGTTTCCTGGGTGACGGAGCGCCGGGAGGAGGTTGCGGGCCTCTTCCGTCCGCTGTCCTCGGTGACGCTGCATCTGCCGTTCGAGGTCGCGGACTACGTCGACTTCTACTCCTCGGAGAACCATGCGCGCAACGTCGGCCAGATCTTCCGGCCGGACGCGGCGGACTCACTGACGCCCAACTGGAAGCACCTGCCGATCGGTTACCACGGCCGCTCGGGGACGGTGGTCGTGTCGGGGACGGATGTCGTACGGCCGTCCGGGCAGCGCAAGGCTCCGACGGACCCCGCACCCGTCTTCGGTCCGTCCGTCCGGCTCGACATCGAGGCCGAGGTCGGCTTCGTGGTGGGTGTGCCGACCGCGCTGGGCGAGCCGGTGGCGCTCGGCGACTTCCGGGAGCACGTCTTCGGGCTGTGCCTGCTCAACGACTGGTCGGCGCGGGACATCCAGGCCTGGGAGTACGTCCCCCTCGGACCGTTCCTCGGCAAGTCGTTCGCCACGTCGGTGTCGGCGTGGATCACTCCGCTGGAGGCGCTGGAGCACGCGCGCGTGGCGCCGCCGGAGCGCACGCACGCGTTGTTGCCGTATCTGGAGGACGCCGGGGCCGAGCCCGGTGGATACGACCTGCGGATCTCCGTCGCGATCAACGGTCATGTCGTCTCCGAGCCGCCGTTCTCCACCATGTACTGGACGGCGGCTCAGCAGCTGGCCCAGATGACGGTGAACGGCGCCTCGCTGCGGACCGGGGACCTGTACGGGTCCGGCACGGTCAGCGGGCCCGAGTCCGGGCAGCGGGGGTCGCTGCTGGAGCTGACCTGGAACGGACGAGATCCGCTGGAACTTCCGGAGGGCAAGCGGACGTTCTTGGAGGACGGGGACGTGGTGACACTGACGGCTTGGGCGCCTGGGGCGGGCGGGAGCCGGGTGGGGCTCGGGGAGGTCGCGGGGCGGATCGTGGCGGGGTGACGGGGAGTTCGGGGTGACGGAGGGCGGGTGACCGCTGCTTCACGTGACGTAGTGGGTCGTTCTCGTCTCCTGACTCCCGCCGTCTTCGCCGTCATACTGGCGGCGGACGGCCCTGGGCCGGCCGCCCCCGCCCTCGCCCCTTCCTCCGAACAGGAACCGGAGCCCGCGGCATGATCTTCTGCCTGCTCCTGCTGAGCGTCGTCGTCCTGACGGCCGCCGTGCCGGTCCCGCGTGCCCTGATGCGGGCCGGCTGGCCCGAGCGGGAGCCCGTTGTCGCGCTGTGGGTGTGGCAGTGCCTGGTCGCCACCGTCCTGCTGTGCTGTCTGACGGCGCTGGCGCTGGGGGCGGCAGCCGTCTTCGGTACGGTGCGCGCCCAGCTGTTCGCGCCCGCGCCGCCCGCGGTGACCGCCGCGTACGACCTGTCCTCCGCGCCCGCGTGGGCCGCCGCGCTCACCTTGCTGCTGGCCTGTGGTGCCGCCTGGACCACCGCGATGCTCGCCCGTGAACTCGTCGAGGCGCGGCGGCGGCGCGGGGTGACCCGGGCGCATCTGCGCGAGCGGGCGCCCGAGTTGCCGGCCGGGCTGGAGGCGGTGGCTCGGGGGCCGCTGCTGGTGCTGGAGGACGAGTATCCCGACGCCTGGTGGATGCCGGGGCATCCACCGCAGCTGGTCGTGACGACAGGGGCGCTGCACCGGCTGACCGACCCGCAGCTGGACGCCGTACTCACCCATGAGCAGGATCACGCGCGGGCCCATCACGACTGGCTGCTGCATCTGTCGACCGCGCTGGCCACGGGGTTTCCGCGAGTGCCGTTGTTCGCCCACTTCTGCGACCAGACACACCGGTTGGTGGAGCTGGCGGCGGACGACACGGCGTCGCGGCGGTGCGGGCATCTGACGACCGCGTTGGCGCTGATCGAGCTGAACCAGCATCGGGGGGTGCTGTCGTGTTCGTCGAGTCATCGGCTGCTGGGTGAGCGGGTGGACCGGTTGCTGCAGCCGCCGCCGCGGCTCGGGCGCCGACGGAGGGCGCTGGCGACGGCGGTCGCCACGTTGGTTCCGCTGCTGCCGCTGCTGATCGTGTTCGGGCCCGGGTTGTCGGCGCTGGCGTGATCGTCACGCTGTGAGCTGAGCCGGGACGATGTGGCAGATGTTGCCCCATGACAGCCGTTTCTGCAGGTCGACGCCCTACCTGACGCCCTGACAAGTGGCGCAACACTCCCAAATGCGAGCGACGCAGGTGGCGCGGACGATGGAGCTGCCGCCGGCGACACGACCGGCCCGAGGGCGACCGATACCGTCGCCTCCGCCGGCCTCCCGGTCGACCCGCGGGGCACCACACCCGCACCCGACGCCGACTCCGGCATCACGCTCGCTGCCCTGACCGCCCTCACCGATGCCCCGATGCCCTGGTCCAAGGCGCCGCCTACGCCGCGCTCGGTACCACCGGCTGCCCGGCGCCTCGCCGCTCGTGCCGTGGCCGCCCTGTCCGCCCAGGCGTGGCAGGTCAGGTCGGGGGCCGCGACCGCTCTGTCGCGGCCGATCAGCTCCGTCCAGTCCGGTTCCGGCTCCTATATCCAGTCCGGTTCCGGCTCCGCGTCCATCTCGGGCCAGTCGTCCTCGGCGCCCGGCGCATCGGCGGCCGTCAGAGCCGCACCCGGCGCATCGGCGGCCGTCGGAGCCGCATCCGGTGCTTCGCCCAACGAGGCCAGCACCGCCAGGACGCCCTCCCCGTATGTCGCCAGCTTCTTCTCGCCGACCCCGCTGATGCCGCCCAGCTGCCCTACCGACGTCGGCCAGATGGTCGCGATCTCGCGGAGCGTGGCGTCGTGGAAGATGACGTAGGCCGGGACGCCGTTCTCCCTGGCCTGTTCGGCTCGCCAGCCGCGCAGGGCCTCGAAGGCCGGCTGGAGTGCCTCGGGCAGCTCGGCCGCCGCGGCCTTGGCCTTGCGCTCGCCCTTGCCGGAGGAGCCGGACGCCGATCGTGCGGTCGCCGGCTTCTTCGGCTCCTTGCGCAGCGGCACCTCCCGCTCCCGCCGCAGCACCGAGCCGCTCGCCTCGGTCAGCACCAGCGTGCCGTAGTCGCCCTCGACCGCGAGCAGCCCCTGCGCCAGCAACTGCCTTACGACACCCCGCCATTCGCCCTCTTCGAGGTCCTGGCCGATGCCGAACACGGACAGCTGGTCGTGGTCGAACTGGATGACCTTGCCGGTGCGCTTGCCCAGCAGGATGTCGACGATCTGCACCGCGCCGAACTTCTGTCCCCGCTCCCGCTGCAGCCGCACCACCGTCGACAGCACCTTCTGCGCGGCGACGGTGCCGTCCCAGGTCTCCGGCGGGGTGAGACAGGTGTCACAGTTGCCGCAGCCCGGCAGGTCCGGGTCCTGGCCGAAGTAGGCGAGGAGCTGGCCGCGACGGCACTGGGCCGTCTCGCACAGCGCCAGCATCGAGTCCAGGTGGGCGGCGGCCCTGCGACGGAAGGCCTCGTCGCCCTCGCCGGACTGGATCAGCTTGCGCTGCTGTATGACGTCGTTGAGGCCGTACGCCATCCAGGCCGTGGAGGGCAGTCCGTCACGGCCCGCGCGGCCCGTCTCCTGGTAGTAGCCCTCGACGGACTTCGGCAGGTCGAGGTGGGCGACGAAGCGGACGTCCGGCTTGTCGATGCCCATACCGAAGGCGATGGTCGCGACCACGATCAGGCCTTCTTCCCGCAGGAAGCGGGACTGGTGTGCCGCGCGGGTGCCCGCGTCCAGGCCCGCGTGGTAAGGCACCGCCTCGATGCCGTTGCGGGACAGGAACTCCGCCGTCGACTCCACCGACTTGCGGGACAGGCAGTACACGATGCCCGCGTCGCCCGCGTGCTCGTCCCGCAGGAAGGCCAGGAGCTGCTTCTTCGGGTCGGCCTTGGGCACGATCCGGTACTGGATGTTGGGCCGGTCGAAGCTCGCCACGAAGTGCCGGGCCGTCGGCATGTGCAGGCGCTGGGTGATCTCCTGGTGCGTCGCGTCCGTGGCCGTCGCCGTGAGCGCGATCCGCGGGACGTCCGGCCAGCGCTCGCCCAGCAGGGAGAGGGCGAGGTAGTCGGGGCGGAAATCGTGGCCCCACTGGGACACGCAGTGCGCCTCGTCGATCGCGAAGACCGCGATCTTGCCACGGGAGAGGAGGTCCAGGGTGGAGTCCAGACGCAGCCGCTCCGGTGCCAGGTAGAGCAGGTCCAGCTCGCCGGCCAGGAACTCGGCCTCGACCACCCGCCGCTCGTCGAAGTCCTGCGTGGAGTTCATGAACCCGGCGCGCACGCCGAGCGCCCGCAGCGCGTCCACCTGGTCCTGCATCAGCGCGATGAGCGGGGACACCACGATTCCCGTACCAGGTCTGACCAGGGAGGGAATCTGGTAGCACAGCGACTTGCCGCCACCGGTCGGCATGAGGACCACGGCGTCGCCGCCGGCCACGACATGCTCGATGACCGCTTCCTGTTCGCCGCGGAAGCTGTCGTACCCGAAGACGCGGTGGAGCGTGGCCAGCGCCTCGCTCCCGCCGTGTGCCGCAGGCGTGTGTACCTCGGTCGTCACAACCGTCCCGCCCATTCCGTGCATCGCTCGTCCCCCGTGCGTCGTCCCTCGACCACTGCCTCCACGATAGGGGTCGGCGCCGACAGCGCCGGAGTTATCCACAGGCTCGTACGTGAGGCGAACGCCAGTCCGGCCCGGCCGGCCGCCTCGGCCGCATGGATGTCCCCGTCCGGCCGACCGCTCAGTCCAATGGCCTTGCCCGCATGGCGGGCACCCCGCACCCGGAAGAAGCTGCTCGGGCGGGCCGGGGGCCGGCCCGCCCGGTCCGCTCACGGACCGAGGTCCGTACCGCGCGTTTCCAAGGAGGTCCCCCCGATGCCCTCTCGTCTCGCCCAGGCCGCCCTCGCCCTCGCCGCCGCCCTCGCCCTCACGCCGGTCGCCGCGCCCGCCCACGCCGACCCTCCCGGCCCGGATGTCTCCGTCCTGGGACAACTCGCCGAGACGTACGCGGTCACGGCGAAGTACGCCTATGAGCCGAACGCGCTCGCCGACGGCTACGTCGCCCATGACTGCACCGTCGACAGGTCGGGCCACGGCGCCATGGGCTACCACTACTTCAACCCGGGCCACTTCGGCTCCCTCGACCCGAAGGTTCCCGGTGGCCTCCTCTACGAGGACGACGGGTTCGGGGGACGCAGGCTCGTCGGCGTGGAGTGGGTTGTTCCGCTCACCGACAAGAACATGCCGCGGCCCCATATGTTGGGCCAGGCGTTCCAGGGGCCGATGCCGGGCCACTACAAGGGCATGCCGACCCACTACGACCTGCACGCCTGGCTCTACAAGCCGAACCCCAGCGGGCTCTTCTTCCCCTGGAACCCGGACGTGAAGTGCCCGTCCACCGCCGGTACGAGCGGGATGAGCGGGATGACTGGCACAAGCGGCACGAGCGGCACGAGCGGGATGAGCGGGATGAGCGGGATGAGCGGCACGAGCCACTGAGCACGGACGAAAGAGCCCCGGCTCCCGCCGAGCGGGAACCGGGGCCTTCGCCTGTACGGTGCTCAGCGCACGAACACTCCCGCCTGGCTGGCCAGGTCCAGGAAGTACTGCGGCGCCACACCGAGCACCAGCGTGACCACCACACCAAGGCCGATCGCCGTCATCGTCAGCGGCGACGGCACGGCGACCGTCGGACCCTCCGGCCGCGGCTCGCTGAAGAACATCAGCACGATCACGCGGATGTAGAAGAAGGCCGCGATCGCGGACGAGATCACACCGATCACGACCAGCGGGGCCGCCCCGCCCTGCGCCGCCGCCTTGAACACGGCGAACTTCCCGGCGAAGCCGGAGGTCAGCGGGATGCCGGCGAAGGCCAGCAGGAACACCGCGAACACGGCCGCCACCAGCGGCGAACGACGGCCCAGCCCGGCCCACTTGGACAGGTGTGTCGCCTCGCCGCCCGCGTCGCGCACCAGCGTCACCACGGCGAAGGCGCCGATGGTCACGAAGGAGTACGCGCCCAGGTAGAAGAGGACGGACGAGACGCCGTCCTTCGACGTCGCGATGACACCCGCGAGGATGAATCCCGCGTGCGCGATGGACGAGTACGCCAGCAGCCGCTTGATGTCGGTCTGCGTGATCGCGACGATCGCACCGCCCAGCATGGTGACGATCGCGACGGCCCACATGACCGGCCGCCAGTCCCAGCGCAGGCCGGGCAGGACGACGTAGAGCAGGCGGAGCAGCGCGCCGAACGCCGCCACCTTCGTCGCCGCGGCCATGAACCCGGTCACCGGGGTCGGCGCACCCTGGTAGACGTCCGGCGTCCACATGTGGAACGGGACGGCGCCGACCTTGAACAGCAGCCCCATGACGATCATCGCGCCGCCGACCAGCAGCAGCGCGTCATTGCCCATGGTGTCGGCGAGCGCCGGGTCGACGTTGGTGACCGTGCCGTCGACGACCCGCGCGATCGTCGCGTACGACACCGAGCCCGCGTACCCGTACAGCAGTGCGATGCCGAACAGCGTGAACGCGGAGGCGAACGCGCCGAGCAGGAAGTACTTGACCGCGGCCTCCTGCGACATGAGCCGCTTGCGGCGGGCCAGGGCGCAGAGCAGGTACAGCGGGAGGGAGAAGACCTCCAGGGCCACGAAGAGCGTCAGCAGGTCGTTGGCCGACGGGAAGACCAGCATCCCGGAGATCGCGAACAGCAGGAGCGGGAAGACCTCGGTGGTGGTGAAACCGGCCTTGACCGCGGCTTTCTCACTGTCGCTGCCCGGTACGGACGCGGCCTGCGCGGCGAAGGAGTCGACGCGGTTGCCGTGCACCTCCGGGTCCAGGCGCCGCTCGGCGAAGGTGAACAGGCCGACCAGTCCGGACAGCAGGATCGTGCCCTGCAGGAACAGGGACGGCCCGTCGACCGCGATGGCGCCCATCGCCGCGATGTGCGCCTTGGTGGTGCCGTAGCCGTCTGCCGCGAGCGCGACGACCGCCGCGAAGGCGGCACAGAGCGCTACGGCCGACACGAACACCTGGGCGTAGTAACGGGACTTGCGCGGCACGAAGGCCTCGATCAGCACCCCGACGATCGCCGCACCCAAGACGATCAAGGTGGGCGACAACTGCCCGTACTCGATCTTCGGCGCGGGGATCTTGGAGATCGGATCGGCTGCGGTTGCCGCCGTTGTCCACAGGCTGTGGACGGCTGTTGCGCTCACTTGGCCGCCTCCACCGAGGGCTTGGGGTCCTTCTTGTGTACGTCGGACAGGGTCGACTTCACCGCCGGGTTGACGATGTCCGTCACCGGCTTCGGGTAGACGCCCAGGAAGATCAGCAGCACGATCAGCGGGGCGACGACCACCAGCTCACGCGCCCTGAGGTCCGGCATCGCGGAGACCTCCTGCTTCACCGGGCCCGTCATCGTCCGCTGGTAGAGGACGAGGGTGTAGAGCGCGGCGAGTACGATGCCGAAGGTCGCGATGATGCCGATCGCCGGGTAGCGCGTGAACGTGCCGACCAGGACCAGGAACTCGCTTACGAACGGGGCGAGACCGGGAAGCGAGAGGGTCGCCAGGCTGCCGATCAGGAAGGTGCCGGCGAGCACCGGGGCGACCTTCTGCACACCGCCGTAGTCGGCGATGAGCCGCGAGCCGCGCCGGGAGATCAGGAAGCCCGCGACCAGCATCAACGCGGCGGTGGAGATGCCGTGGTTGACCATGTAGAGCGTCGCGCCGGACTGACCCTGGCTGGTCATCGCGAAGATGCCCATGATGATGAAGCCGAAGTGCGAGATCGACGCGTACGCCACCAGCCGCTTGATGTCCCGCTGGCCGACCGCGAGCAGTGCCCCGTAGACGATGCTGATCAGGGCGAGTACGAGGATCACGGGCGTCGCCCACTTGCTGGCCTCCGGGAACAGCTGGAGGCAGAAGCGGAGCATCGCGAAGGTGCCCACCTTGTCGACGACCGCCGTGATGAGGACGGCGACCGGGGCGGTGGACTCCTGCATGGCGTTGGGCAGCCAGGTGTGCAGCGGCCACAGCGGCGCCTTCACCGCGAAGGCGAAGAAGAAGCCGAGGAACAGCCAGCGTTCGGTGCTGGTCGCCATGTGGAGCGAGCCGTTGGCGCGGGCCTGCACGATCTCCGGGAGGCTGAAGTTCCCGGCGACCACGTAGAGGCCGATCACCGCGGCCAGCATGATGAGGCCGCCGACCAGGTTGTAGAGGAGGAACTTCACGGCCGCGTACGACCGTTGCGTCGACGCCGCCTCCTCGCCGTGCTCGTGGGCACGGTCCCCGAAGCCGCCGATGAGGAAGTACATCGGGATGAGCATGGCTTCGAAGAAGATGTAGAAGAGGAAGACGTCGGTGGCCTCGAAGGAGATGATCACCATCGCCTCGACGCCGAGGATCAGGGCGAAGAAGCCCTGCGTCGGCCGCCACCGCTTGTTCCCGGTCTCCAGCGGGTCGGCGTCGTGCCAGCCCGCGAGGATGATGAACGGCATCAGCAGGGCGGTCAGCGCGATCAGCGCCACCGCGATACCGTCCACGCCCAGTTCGTACCTGACGCCGAAGTCGGCGATCCAGGCGTGGGATTCGGTGAGTTGGTAGCGGCCGCCGTCCGGGTCGAAGCGGACCAGGATGGTGATCGCGAGGGCGAGGGTGGCGAGCGAGACGGTCAGCGCCAGCCATTTGGCCGCGGTGCGCTGCGCGGCCGGCACGGCGGCCGTGGCGATCGCCCCGATCGCCGGGAGCACCGCCGTCGCTGTCAGCAGAGGAAAGGACATCGGTATCAGACCGCCCTCATCAGCAGGGTCGCGGCGACGAGGATCGCCGCGCCGCCGAACATCGAGACCGCGTAGGAGCGCGCGAAGCCGTTCTGCAGCCTGCGCATGCGTCCGGAGAGGCCGCCGACCGAGGCCGCCGTGCCGTTGACGACGCCGTCGACCAGGGTGTGGTCGACGTACACCAGGGAGCGAGTGAGGTGCTCGCCGCCGCGGACCAGGACGACGTGGTTGAAGTCGTCCTGCAACAGGTCGCGCCGGGCGGCCCGGGTGAGGAGCGAGCCGCGCGGGGCGACGGAGGGGACCGGGCGGCGACCGTACTGGGCGTAGGCGATGCCGACGCCGATCACGAGGCACACCATGGTCGCGCCGGTGACCGTGGCCGCGCTGAGCGGGGAGTCGCCCTCGCTGTGGCCGGTGATCGGCTCCAGCCAGTGCAGGAAGCGGTCGCCGATGCTGAAGAACGCGCCGCCGAAGACCGAGCCGACGGCCAGCACGATCATGGGGATCGTCATGACCTTCGGGGACTCGTGCGGGTGCGGCTCGTGTCCGTGCTCGTCGGGCTGCCAGCGCTTCTCGCCGAAGAACGTCATCAGCATCACGCGCGTCATGTAGAAGGCGGTGATGGCCGCGCCCAGCAGTGCGCAGGTGCCCAGGATCCAGCCCTCGGTGCCGCCCTTCGCGAAGGCCGCCTCGATGATCTTGTCCTTGGAGAAGAAGCCGGACAGGCCCGGGAAGCCGATGATCGCGAGGTAGCCGAGGCCGAAGGTGATGAAGGTGACCGGCATGTACTTCCTGAGGCCGCCGTACCTCCGCATGTCGACCTCGTCGTTCATGCCGTGCATGACCGAACCGGCGCCGAGGAAGAGGCCGGCCTTGAAGAAGCCGTGCGTCACCAGGTGCATGATCGCGAAGACGTAGCCGATGGGGCCGAGACCCGCGGCCAGCACCATGTAGCCGATCTGCGACATGGTCGAGCCGGCCAGCGCCTTCTTGATGTCGTCCTTCGCGCAACCGACGATCGCACCGAACAGGAGCGTGACCGCACCGACCACGGTGACCGCGGTCTGCGCGTCCGGCGCGGCGTTGAAGATCGCTCCGGAGCGGACGATCAGGTAGACGCCCGCGGTCACCATCGTCGCGGCGTGGATGAGCGCCGAGACCGGGGTCGGGCCCTCCATCGCGTCCCCGAGCCAGGACTGCAGCGGCACCTGGGCGGACTTGCCGCAGGCGGCGAGCAGGAGCATCAGGGCGATGGCGGTGAGCTTGCCCTCCGAGGCGTCGGTCGCGTGGCCGAGGACCGGTCCGAAGGCGAAGGTGCCGAACGTCGTGAACATCAGCATGATCGCGATGGACAGGCCCATGTCGCCGACGCGGTTGACCAGGAAGGCCTTCTTCGCCGCCGTCGCCGCGCTGGGCTTGTGCTGCCAGAAGCCGATGAGGAGGTAGGAGGCCAGGCCCACACCTTCCCAACCGACGTACAGCAGAAGGTAGTTGTCGGCGAGGACCAGCAGGAGCATCGCCGCGAGGAACAGGTTCAGATAGCCGAAGAAGCGGCGGCGGCGCTCGTCGTGCTCCATGTACCCGACCGAGTACAGGTGGATCAGCGAGCCGACGCCGGTGATCAGCAGCACGAACGTCATCGACAGCTGGTCGAGGCGGAAGGTGACGTCCGCCTGGAAGCTCTCGACCGGGACCCAGGTGTACAGGTGCTGGATCAGGGTCCGGTGTTCGGCGTCCTTGCCGAGCAGGTCGGCGAAGAGGATCACACCGAACACGAAGGACGTGGTCGACAGCAGCACGCCCACCCAGTGGCCTACGGCATCGAGCCGCCGGCCGCCGCACAGCAGTACGGCCGCTCCGAGCAGTGGCGCCGCCACCAGCAGCGCAATCAGGTTCTCCACGATTCAGCGACCCCTCAGAGCTTCATCAGGCTGGCGTCGTCGACCGAGGCCGAGTGGCGGGAACGGAACAGGGACACGATGATCGCGAGCCCGACCACGACCTCCGCGGCGGCGACGACCATCGTGAAGAACGCGATGATCTGGCCGTCGAGGTTGCCGTGCATCCGGGAGAAGGTGACGAACGCGAGGTTGCAGGCGTTCAGCATCAGCTCGATGCACATGAACACGACGATCGCGTTGCGCCTGATCAGCACGCCGGTGGCGCCGATCGTGAACAACAGGGCCGAGAGATACAGGTAGTTGACCGGGTTCACTTCGACGCCTCCTCCCGCTTGAAGGTGGCCGGTTCGATCTCGGTGCGCTCCAGGCGCTCCTCCGCGCGCTGCTCCAGCGCCTTGAGGTCGTTGAGGGCCTCGGCCGACACGTCCCGGATCTGGCCGCGCTCACGCAGCGTCTTGCTGACGGTGAGCTCGGACGGGGTGCCGTCGGGCAGCAGGCCCGCGATGTCGACCGCGTTGTGCCGGGCGTACACGCCGGGCGCCGGCAGCGGCGGTACGTGCTTGCCCTCGCGGACACGCTGTTCGGACAGCTCGCGCTGCGTCTTGGCCCGCTCGGTGCGCTCGCGGTGGGTGAGCACCATGGCGCCGATGGCGGCCGTGATCAGCAGGGCGCCGGTGATTTCGAAGGCGAACACGTACTTGGTGAAGATGAGGGTCGCGAGGCCCTCCACGTTGCCGTTCGCGTTCGCCTGACCGGTGCCGTTGAACTCGGTGAGGGAGGCGTTCCCGATCCCGGCGAACAGCAGGACGCCGAAGCCGAGGCCGCAGAGAAGGGCCAGCCAGCGCTGCCCCTTGATGGTCTCCTTCAGCGAGTCCGCGGCCGTCACGCCGACGAGCATCACCACGAAGAGGAACAGCATCATGATCGCGCCGGTGTAGACGACGATCTGCACGATGCCCAGGAAGTAGGCGCCGTTGGCGAGGTAGAAGATCGCCAGGATGATCATGGTGCCGGCGAGTGACAGCGCGCTGTGCACGGCCCGCTTCATGAAGACGGTGGCCAGGGCGCCGATCACGGCGACGGTGCCGAGGACCCAGAACTGGAAGGCCTCTCCGGTGGAGGTGGAGTAGGCGGCGAGAGCGCTCATGCCTCTACCCCCTCTTCTTCAGCCGCGCCCGAAGGGCCTGCCAATGGATGCAGCTCACCCTTGGACACGGCGACTTGGCGCACGGTCCCGGGCGCGGCCTCCGTCACCAGTCCCCGGTAGTAGTCCTGTTCGTCCGTCCCGGGGAAGATCGAGTGCGGGCTGTCGACCATGCCCTCCTCGAGGCCGGCGAGCAGCTGCTCCTTGGTGTAGATGAGGTTGGCGCGGCTGCTGTCGGCCAGTTCGAACTCGTTCGTCATCGTCAACGCGCGCGTGGGGCACGCCTCGATGCACAGGCCGCACAGGATGCAGCGGGCGTAGTTGATCTGGTAGACGCGGCCGTACCGCTCGCCCGGCGAGTAGCGCTCCTCGTCCGTGTTGTCGGCGCCCTCCACATAGATGGCGTCGGCGGGACAGGCCCAGGCGCACAGTTCACACCCGACGCACTTCTCCAGGCCGTCCGGATGGCGGTTGAGCTGGTGCCGTCCGTGAAAGCGGGGAGCGGTGGTCTTCTGCTGCTCCGGGTACTGCTCGGTCAGCCGCTTCTTGAACATGGCCTTGAAGGTCACGCCGAAGCCGGCGACGGGGTTCATGAAACCGGGCTTGGTCTCCTTCGGCTCCTCAGCCATCGGACGCCTCCTTTCCATCCGAAGATCCGTCACTGGCAGTATCCGACCCACCACTGACAATCAGCTCCCGCTCGCGGCGCGGGCTGCGCCTCGGCACCGCCGCGAGCTCCTGTCCCGGCAGTGGCGGCACGGGGAATCCGCCCGCCATCGGGTCGAACTCGGCGGGCCGCTCGGCGGCTTGCTCGGCCTCCTTCGCCTTCTCGCGGAACATGTCGGCGACGAAGGACAGAAGCAGCAGGGCGAGGACGCCGCCGCCGATGTAGAGGGCGATGTCGGCGAAGTCGTAGTTCTCGTTCCGCAGCGCCCGGACCGTCGCGACCAGCATCAGCCAGACCACGGAGACCGGGATGAGAACCTTCCAGCCGAGCTTCATCAGCTGGTCGTAGCGGACGCGAGGCAGCGTGCCGCGCAGCCAGATGAAGAAGAACAGCAGCAGCTGGACCTTGATCACGAACCAGAGCAGCGGCCACCAGCCGTGGTTCGCGCCCTCCCAGAAGGTGCTGATCGGCCAGGGGGCGCGCCAGCCGCCGAGGAAGAGCGTCGTCGACACGGCCGAGACCGTCACCATGTTGACGTACTCGGCGAGCATGAACAGCGCGAACTTGATCGACGAGTACTCGGTGTTGAAGCCGCCGACCAGGTCGCCCTCGGACTCCGGCATGTCGAAGGGGGCACGGTTGGTCTCGCCGACCATCGTGACGACGTAGAGGATGAAGGAGACCGGCAGCAGCAGGATGTACCAGCGGTCGTGCTGCTGCTCGACGATCGTCGACGTCGACATCGACCCCGAGTAGAGGAACACGGAGGCGAACGCGGCGCCCATCGCGATCTCGTAGGAGATCATCTGCGCGCAGGAGCGCAGGCCACCGAGCAGCGGATAGGTGGATCCGGAACTCCACCCCGCGAGGACGATGCCGTAGATGCCGACCGAGGCGACCGCGAGGATGTAGAGCATCGCGATCGGCAGGTCGGTGAGCTGCATCGTGGTGCGGGTGCCGAAGATCGAGATCTCGTTGTCGGCCGGGCCGAAGGGGATCACCGCGATCGCCATGAAGGCCGGGATGGCCGCGACGATCGGTGCGAGGACGTAGACGACCTTGTCCGCGCGCTTGACGATGACGTCTTCCTTGAGCATCAGCTTCACGCCGTCGGCGAGCGACTGGAGCATGCCCCAGGGGCCGTGCCGGTTGGGGCCGATGCGCAGCTGCATCCAGGCGACGACCTTGCGCTCCCAGACGATGGAGAACAGCACGGTCACCATCAGGAAGGCGAAGCAGAACACCGCCTTGACGACGACCAGCCACCAGGGGTCGCGGCCGAACATCGAGAGGTCTTCAGCGGCGAGGTACGGGCTCATGCCTCCACCTCCTTGGGGGCTTCGGCCGCGAGCGTCGCCGGGCCGATGCGGACGAGGGCGCCGGGCAGCGCCCCGGTGTCGGAGGCGACGCCTCCGCCGACGGAGTTCAGCGGGAGCCAGACCACGCGGTCGGGCATCTCCGTGATCTGCAGCGGGAGTTCGACCACTCCGGAGGAGCCGGTGACGGCGATGACGTCGCCGTCCTTGACGCCGGCTTCCGCCGCGGTCGCCGCCGACACGCGCGCGTGGGCGGCGTGACGGGTTCCGGCGAGCGCCTCGTCGCCTTCTTGGAGGCGGCCCTGGTCGAGCAGCAGCCGGTGTCCGGCCAGCACGGCCTCTCCGGCGGCGGGCCGCGGCAGCACGCCACCCCTCTCCAGGGGTTCGGTGGCGCGCGGACCGTCCCAGGGACCGAGCCGGTCGATCTCCGCGCGGATGGTGCGCAGATCCGGCAGACCCAGGTGTACGTCCATGGCGTCGGCCAGCATCTGCAGCACGCGCGCGTCGGTCGGCGCGAGGCGGCGGGTGATCTGCTCGGGCTTGAGCGCGGCGTCGAAGAAGCGCACCCTGCCCTCCCAGTTGAGGAACGTGCCCGGCTTCTCGGCGACCGCGGCGACCGGCAGGACGACGCTGGCATGCTCGCTGACCTCGCTGGGCCGCAGCTCCAGCGAGACCACGAAGCCGGCCTCGTGAAGTGCTTCACGTGCGCGTGCCGGGTCCGGCAGATCGGCGATCTCGACGCCGGCGACGAGCAGCGCCTGCAGCTCTCCGCCAGCGGCGGCCTCGACGATCTGGCTGGTGTCGCGGCCGTAGCGGTGCGGGAGTTCGGCGACGCCCCAGGCGGCGGCGACCTCGTCACGCGCGCGTGGATCGGTCGCCGGACGTCCGCCCGGCAGCAGTGACGGCAGCGCGCCGACCTCCACGGCCGCGCGCTCCCCGGCTCGCCGCGGGATCCACACCAGCTGGGCGCCGGTCGCGGAGGACGCTCGTACGGCGGCGGTCAGACCGCCGGCCACCGAGGCAAGCCGTTCGCCTACGACGATCACGGCGCCCTCGGTGCGCAGCGCCTCGGCGGCCTTCGAGCCGTCGCCCTCCAGGCCGACCCCGCCGGCGAGGGCGTCCAGCCACTCGGTCTCGGTGCCGGGAGCGGCCGGCAGCAGTGTGCCGCCGGCCTTCCCCAGACCACGCGTCGCGTGCGTGGCGAGCGAGAAGACCTGCTGGCCGTGCTTGCGCCAGGCCTTGCGCAGCCTCAGGAAGACGCCCGGTGCCTCCTCCTCGGCCTCGAAGCCGACCAGGAGAACGGCGGGCGCCTTCTCCAGAGACGTGTACGTGACGCCCGTACCGTCGAGATCGCGTCCGCGTCCGGCCACCTGGGCCGCCAGGAAGTCGGCTTCCTCGCTGGTGTGCACCCGCGCGCGGAAGTCGATGTCGTTGGTGTCGAGGGCCACGCGTGCGAACTTGCTGTACGCGTAGGCGTCCTCGACGGTGAGGCGGCCGCCGGTGAGGACGCCGGTGCGGCCGCGCGAGGCGAGCAGGCCCTGGGCCGCGATCTGCAACGCCTCCGGCCAGGACGCCGGTTCGAGGTCGCCCTCGGCATTGCGCACCAGGGGCGTCTCCAGGCGGTCGCGCTGCTGGGCGTACCGGAAGCCGAAGCGGCCCTTGTCGCAGATCCACTCCTCGTTGACCTCGGGGTCGTTGGCCGCGAGGCGCCGCATGACCTTGCCGCGCCGGTGGTCGGTGCGGGTCGCGCAGCCGCCGGAGCAGTGCTCGCACACGCTCGGCGAGGACACCAGGTCGAAGGGGCGGGAGCGGAATCGGTACGCCGCCGAAGTGAGCGCGCCGACCGGGCAGATCTGGATGGTGTTGCCGGAGAAGTACGACTCGAACGGGTCGCCCTCACCGGTGCCGACCTGCTGCAGCGCGCCCCGTTCCAGCAGCTCGATCATCGGGTCGCCCGCGACCTGGTTGGAGAAGCGGGTGCAGCGGGCGCACAGCACGCACCGCTCGCGGTCGAGCAGTACCTGTGTGGAGATCGGGACGGGCTTCTCGTAGGTCCGCTTCTTTCCTTCGAAGCGGGACTCCGACTGGCCGTGCGACATGGCCTGGTTCTGCAGGGGGCACTCGCCGCCCTTGTCGCAGACCGGGCAGTCCAGCGGGTGGTTGATGAGGAGGAGCTCCATCACACCGTGCTGGGCCTTCTCGGCGACCGGCGAGGTGAGGTGCGTCTTCACCACCATGCCGTCCGTGCAGGTGATCGTGCAGGACGCCATCGGCTTGCGCTGGCCCTCGACCTCGACGATGCACTGGCGGCAGGCGCCGACCGGGTCGAGGAGGGGGTGGTCGCAGAAGCGGGGGATCTCGATGCCGAGTTGTTCGGCGGCCCGGATGACCAGGGTGCCCTTGGGCACGCTGATCTCGGCGCCATCGATCGTCAGCGAGACGAGATCCTCCGGCGGGACCGCCGCCTCTCCCCCACCGGAGGGAGCGCTCGTGGTCACCGTCATGCGTTCACCTCCGTGCGGTGGGCCCAGGCCGTCGACTTGGCCGGGTCGAAGGGGCACCCGCGGCCCGTGATGTGCTGCTCGTACTCCTCGCGGAAGTACTTGAGCGAGGAGAAGATCGGCGAGGCGGCGCCGTCGCCGAGGGCGCAGAACGACTTGCCGTTGATGTTGTCGGCGATGTCGTTCAGCTTGTCGAGGTCGGACATGACGCCCTTGCCGGCCTCGATGTCGCGCAGCAACTGCACGAGCCAGTACGTCCCTTCGCGGCACGGTGTGCACTTGCCGCAGGACTCGTGGGCGTAGAACTCGGTCCAGCGGGTGACGGCGCGGACGACGCAGGTCGTCTCGTCGAAACACTGGAGCGCCTTGGTGCCGAGCATGGAACCGGCGGCGCCGACGCCCTCGTAGTCAAGAGGGACGTCGAGGTGCTCGTCGGTGAACATCGGCGTCGAAGAACCGCCCGGCGTCCAGAACTTGAGCCGGTGCCCGGGCCTCATCCCGCCGCTCATCTCCAGCAGCTGGCGGAGCGTGATGCCGAGCGGGGCCTCGTACTGGCCGGGGCTGGCGACATGGCCGCTGAGCGAGTAGAGCGTGAAGCCCGGGGACTTCTCACTGCCCATCGACCGGAACCATTCTTTGCCCCGATGCAGAATCGCGGGAACCGACGCGATCGACTCGACGTTGTTCACAACAGTCGGGCACGCGTAGAGGCCCGCGACAGCGGGGAAAGGGGGACGGAGCCGCGGTTGACCCCGGCGGCCTTCGAGCGAGTCGAGCAGTGCGGTCTCCTCACCGCAGATGTACGCGCCGGCGCCGGCGTGCACGGTGAGCTGGAGGTCGAGCCCGCTGCCCAGGATGTTCTCGCCGAGGTAGCCCGCCGCGTAGGCCTCGCGCACGGCCTCGTGCAACCGCCGCAATACGGGGACGACTTCACCACGCAGATAGATGAAGGCATGCGACGACCTGATGGCATAACACGCGATGACAATGCCCTCGATGAGGCTGTGCGGGTTCGCGAAGAGGAGCGGGATGTCCTTACAGGTTCCGGGCTCCGACTCGTCGGCGTTGACAACTAGATAGTGTGGCTTTCCATCACCCTGGGGAATGAACTGCCATTTCATTCCCGTCGGGAACCCCGCGCCACCGCGGCCGCGCAGACCGGAGTCCTTGACGTACGCGATCAGGTCGTCCGGCGACATGGCGAGCGCCTTGCGGAGCCCCTCGTAGCCCTCGTGCCTTCGGTAGACGTCCAGAGTCCAGGACCGGTCCTCGTCCCAGAAGGCCGACAGCACGGGTGCGAGCAGCTTCTCGGGGCTGTTGTTCTTGAGTTCGGGTGCCAAGGTCATCACTCCCCCTCCTCGGCGGCAGGCCCTGCCGGGTGGGCGGGGTCGGAGGCCGACGTGTCCTGTGGCGCATCGTGTGAACTCAGGTGCTCGGTCGGTGACGGCTCGTGCACTGTCCTGTCCTGCGGCTCGTCCTCGTGCGGGCCGCCGTCCCGCGGATGGACCACGCGCGCGGGTGCGGCCTCTCCCCTTGCCAGGCGAAGGCCCACCAGCGACGCCGGTCCCGCACTGCCGCTCTCCTCGACGGCCCCTGGCCGCTCGTCGGGGAAGCCGGCCAGAATCCGCGCGGTCTCCTTGAAGGTGCACAGGCGCGCCCCACGCGTGGGCTCGACGGCCCGTCCCGCGCGCAGGTCGTCGACGAGGCGCTTGGCGCTGCCCGGGGTCTGGTTGTCGAAGAACTCCCAGTTGACCATCACGACCGGCGCGAAGTCGCAGGCCGCGTTGCACTCGATGTGCTCCAGGGTGACCTTGCCGTCGTCGGTGGTCTCGCCGTTGCCGACGCCGAGGTGCTCCTGGAGCTCCTCGAAGATCGCGTCGCCGCCCATCACCGCGCAGAGGGTGTTGGTGCAGACGCCCACCTGGTAGTCACCGCTCGGCCTGCGCCGGTACATGGTGTAGAAGGTGGCGACCGCGGTGACCTCGGCCGTGGTCAGGTCCAGCATGTCCGCGCAGAACTGCATGCCCGTGCGCGTGACATGGCCCTCCTCCGCCTGCACGAGATGCAGCAGCGGCAGGAGCGCGGACCGGGAGTCGGGATAGCGGGCGATCACCTCGCGCGCGTCCGCTTCGAGCCGGGCTCGAACGTCGTCCGGGTAGGCGGGCGCGGGCAGTTCGGGCATGCCCAGGCTGACGCCCCGCTCCGAAGAACTGGTGGTCACCGGTCGACGCCTCCCATCACGGGGTCGATGGACGCGACGGCGACGATGACGTCGGCGACCTGGCCGCCTTCGCACATCGCCGCCATGGCCTGCAGATTGGTGAAGGACGGGTCGCGGAAATGGACCCGGTAGGGGCGGGTGCCGCCGTCGGACACGGCGTGCACCCCGAGTTCGCCCTTGGGCGACTCGACGGCCGCGTACGCCTGTCCCGGCGGGACGCGGAAGCCCTCGGTGACCAGCTTGAAGTGGTGGATCAGGGCCTCCATGGAGGTGCCCATGATCTTCTTGATGTGGTCGAGGGAGTTGCCGAGCCCGTCCGGTCCCAGGGCGAGCTGGGCGGGCCAGGCGATCTTCTTGTCGGCGACCATGACCGGGCCGGGCTGCAGCCGGTCGAGGCACTGCTCGACGATCCTGAGCGACTGGCGCATCTCCTCCAGGCGGATCAGGAAGCGGCCGTAGGAGTCGCAGGAGTCGGCGGTCGGGACGTCGAAGTCGTACGTCTCGTAGTCGCAGTACGGCTGCGTCTTGCGCAGGTCGTGCGGGAGGCCGGTGGAGCGCAGGATCGGGCCGGTGGCGCCGAGGGCCATGCAGCCGGCCAGGTCGAGGTAGCCGACGTCCTGCATACGGGCCTTGAAGATGGGGTTCCCGGTGGCGAGCTTGTCGTACTCCGGGAGGTTCTTCTTCATCTTCTTCACGAACTCGCGGATGTGGTCCACCGCGCCGGGCGGCAGGTCCTGCGCGAGTCCGCCGGGGCGGATGTACGCGTGGTTCATCCGAAGGCCCGTGATGAGCTCGTAGATGTCGAGAATCATTTCACGATCACGGAATCCGTAGATCATGATCGTGGTGGCGCCGAGTTCCATGCCGCCGGTGGCGATGCAGACCAGGTGCGAGGACATCCGGTTCAGCTCCATCAGGAGCACCCGGATGATCTTTGCTCGCTCGGTGATCTGGTCCTCGATGCCGAGGAGTTTCTCGACGGCGAGGCAGTAGGCGGTCTCGTTGAAGAAGGACGTCAGGTAGTCCATGCGCGTCACGAACGTGGTGCCCTGCGTCCACGTGCGGAACTCGAGGTTCTTCTCGATGCCGGTGTGGAGGTAGCCGATGCCGCAGCGGGCCTCGGTGACCGTCTCGCCGTCGATCTCCAGGATCAGACGGAGCACACCATGGGTGGAGGGGTGCTGGGGACCCATGTTGACGACGATGCGCTCGTCGTCGGCGCGGGCCGCGGACTGGACGACCTCGTCCCAGTCGCCACCGGTGACCGTATATACGGTGCCCTCGGTGGTTTCGCGGGCCGAGGCGGCGGATGCTGACTGCGTGCTCACGAGTACGACCTCCGCTGGTCCGGAGCCGGGATCTGGGCGCCCTTGTACTCGACGGGGATGCCGCCGAGGGGGTAGTCCTTGCGCTGCGGATGGCCCTGCCAGTCGTCCGGCATCATGATCCGCGTCAGGGCCGGGTGACCTTCGAAGACGATCCCGAAGAAGTCGTACGTCTCGCGCTCGTGCCAGTCGTTGGTCGGATAGACCGAGACCAGGGACGGGATCTTCGGGTCGGCGTCCGGAGCGCTGACCTCCAGGCGGATCAGCCGGTTGTGGGTGATCGAGCGCAGGTGGTAGACGGCGTGCAGCTCGCGGCCCTTGTCGTGCAGATAGTGGACTCCGCTGACGCCGGTGCAGAGCTCGAAGCGCAGGGCGGGGTCGTCGCGCAGGGTGCGAGCGACGCGCAGCAGGTGCTCGCGCTCGATGTGGAAGGTGAGCTCGCCGCGGTCGACGACCGTCTTCTCGATGGCGTTGTCGGGCAGCAGGCCCTGTTCCTCCAGGGCGCCTTCCAGCTCATCGGCGACCTCGTCGAACCAGCCGCCGTAGGGGCGGGCCGCGGGTCCCGGGAGGCGGACCGAGCGGACCAGGCCGCCGTAGCCGGAGGTGTCGCCGCCGTTGTTGGCGCCGAACATGCCGCGCTGGACGCGGATCTCCTCGCCACCCTCGCCGCGCTGGCCGGGGAGGTTGGAGGCGCCGAGGTCCTTCTCGGGGTTCACACCATTACTGGTGCCGTTCGCGTCGCTCACCGCAGCAGCCCCTTCATCTCGATCGTGGGCAGGGCCTTGAGCGCCGCTTCCTCCGCCTCGCGGGCCGCCTCCTCGGCGTTCACGCCGAGCTTGGAGGTCTGGATCTTCTGGTGCAGCTTGAGGATGGCGTCCATCAGCATCTCGGGCCGTGGCGGGCAGCCCGGGAGATAGATGTCGACCGGGACGATGTGGTCGACGCCCTGGACGATCGCGTAGTTGTTGAACATGCCGCCCGAGGAGGCGCAGACCCCCATGGAGATGACCCACTTGGGGTTCGGCATCTGGTCGTAGACCTGCCGCAGGACGGGTGCCATCTTCTGGCTGACCCGGCCGGCGACGATCATGAGGTCGGCCTGGCGGGGTGAGCCGCGGAAGACCTCCATGCCGAAGCGGGCCAGGTCGTAGCGTCCGGCGCCGGTCGTCATCATCTCGATGGCGCAGCAGGCCAGCCCGAAGGTGGCCGGGAAGACGGACGCCTTGCGCACCCAGCCCGCGGCCTGCTCGACGGTGGTCAGCAGGAAGCCGCTCGGCAGCTTTTCTTCGAGTCCCATGTCGTTAAAGGCCCCTCAGTCCCATTCCAGCCCGCCGCGCCGCCATACGTACGCGTACGCGACAAAGACGGTGAGCACGAAGAGCAGCATCTCCACGAGCCCGAAGATCCCCAGGGCGTCGAAGGTGACGGCCCAGGGGTAGAGGAAGACGATCTCGATGTCGAAGACGATGAAGAGCATCGCCGTCAGGTAGTACTTGATGGGGAAGCGCCCGCCGCCGGCCGGCGTGGGGGTCGGCTCGATCCCGCACTCGTAGGCCTCGAGCTTGGCCCGGTTGTACCGCTTCGGACCGATCAGCGTGGCCATGACCACGGAGAAGATCGCAAAGCCTGCCCCGAGGGCTCCCAGTACGAGGATGGGCGCATACGCGTTCACCGCTCCTCGCTCCTCTCAGTCGGCACTGACTGCTGGCGATGGCGTCGGACTCACACGCGCCTCATACGCCGCTCTAACCTCCGTTCGTCCTAACGAAGATCGAGAACATGTGAAGCAGGTCACAAGCCCAACTGCCTCGCATCTTATGCCCGCCGCTCTGTGATCTGCGACACGGGGTATTACACAACCTTTGTGATCTCCACCACCTGACGAAGGATCATGAAGTCGGATGAGCGGTGATCTTCGCACGTGAAGCGTCCGAGTGGTCACCAGAGGTGACATTTCGGCTCGTCGGCGCAGCTCGGA
Source organism: Streptomyces sp. NPDC001617 (assembly GCF_053596855.1). Classification (NCBI taxonomy): domain Bacteria; kingdom Bacillati; phylum Actinomycetota; class Actinomycetes; order Kitasatosporales; family Streptomycetaceae; genus Streptomyces; species Streptomyces sp. NPDC001617. The sequence goes on along the minus strand of NZ_JBSFHA010000026.1, from coordinate 70,734 downwards.
AAGGGCATCTCCATATCAAGAGCATTCCCCTGCATGCAAATTGGCGTCGGACGGAGCCGCTTGATAGTGAGCCGCATTCACACATCGGGGTGAGGTGCGCGGCGCGATGTGGACGCGTGCACACATTCACGAGCGAGTCCGACCGCGACCCGCTCGCGACCCGGCCGCAATCCCGTCGTGATCTACGCGCGTGACGCGGGCGCCGACGTAACCGTTGCGTGACCTCCGCCACATCCGTGAGAGGCGCATGAGAACCGGGCTTGGCCAACTGTCCCCACCGGTGGTAGGCGGCGGGCAATTCGGGCGTACCGACGAAAGGCCGTGATCACGGGCCCGATGGGACGCGTCCGCAATGTCCGTTACGGCGTCAATAAGGAACGCCACGCCCGGGATTCATGGGGCTGGTTGAACAACTGTGGCGCAGCACACGTTTCTTGAAGGTATGGAGGAGCCCCTGATACCGGTTGTTCTCATGTCCCACACCGCTCACATACGCAGCCACCGGAAAGTCCGCCGCAGCGCGACGACGAACCTCGCCGTGCGTGCCGGAGTTGCCGGTGGCGTTCTCAGCATGGCGGCGGCGGGTGCGGCCTCGGCGAACGCGGCCGAGACCACCCAGACCCTGCAACTGCCCACCCTGACGGCCGACCTGGCCGCCCAGGTCGCCCAGTCCGCGGACGCCACGCAGCAGACGGCCGCGAACTACGAGCTGCAGGCCGAGCGTGACGCTGCCGCCGCGAAGGCCGCGAAGCAGGCCAAGTCGGACCTCGCGGAGGCGAAGAAGAAGGCCGAGGCCAAGAAGAAGGCCGAGGAGGCCCGCAAGGCCGCCGCGGAGCGCGCCGCGTCCCGCAGCGCGGAGCGGACCACCCTGGCCGCCTCCACGACCTCCAGCGCCTCGACGAGCTCGTCGACGGCCACGGGTTCGGCCGCGGCGGTCATCGCCTTCGTGAAGGCCCAGATCGGCGACGCGTATGTCTCCGGTGGCACCGGACCCAACTCGTGGGACTGCTCGGGTCTCATACAGACCGCCTTCAAGCAGGTCGGCATCAGCCTGCCGCGCGTCTCGCAGGACCAGTCGACGGCCGGCACCCAGGTCTCGCTGAGCAACCTGCAGCCGGGCGACATCCTGTACTGGGGCAGCGCGGGCAGCGCGTACCACGTGGCGCTGTACGTCGGTGACGGCATGTTCGTCGGCGCGCAGAACCCCTCGAGCGGCGTGGTCGAGAAGCCGCTCTCCTACGACCCGCCGACCGGCGCGGTGCGGGTGCTCTGACACAGGGCACCACACGAACGCACGGAAGGGCCGCGGCCGCTCGGGGGCAGCGGCCCTCCGTCACACCCGGAGGGCTACCCCAGGTCGAAGGTGTTGGGCAGGCCCAGCTGGTAGCGCACCTCGTCGACACGCTTGAGGGGCTCCATCTCCGGCGGCCGGTACAGCTCCCGGATCGCACAGCGCTCGGCGTCCGAATTGTCTGCGTCGAGCAGTGCGTTGACCGCCCGTCGCGCGGACTCGTTGGCGCCCTCCATCGTCGCCAGGTCGACGTCCGTGCGGACGTAGTCGCCGGCGAGGAAGAAGTTCGGGACCGCGGTCTTCGCCGACGGGCGGTTGTAGAGCGTGCCCGTGGGGTGGATGAGGAGCTGCTCCCGGTTCTGCGGATTCGGGCCGCCGAGCCCCGTCACCGCCGGGTCCATGAACCAGCCGAGGCGGTCCTCGTCCGTCAGGGTCGTCTTGCCCGAGTCGTTCAGCCCGTCCTTCAGTTGGGCCCACAGCTCGGCGACGATCTCGTCCTTCGTGCACTCCTTGGCCGTCTTGCCGTACAGGATGCCGGGCTTGTCCCATTCCGAGATGATCGCGGACAGGCAGTCGTGGGCCCGTCCGTCGCCGTATTCGCGCGAGAAGTCCCGTCCGTCCCAGAACTGGGCCTGTCCGATGCCGGTCACCGACCAGGGTGAGTCGAGGCAGTTGATGTGGCCGTGCACGACGGGGGTCGGCGTGCGGAGGTAGAACATCACGCCGGTCATCCAGTCGGTCTGCAGCTTGTCGCAGCGGGCGAGCTGCGGGTCGGCGGCGCGCAGGGCCGGGCCCCAGGTCACGCGCGCGTGCTCGACGGGCAGCGCGGAGACGTAGTGGTCGGCGCTGATGGTGCGCTCCTGGCCTCCGTCGCGGGCCGAGACGCGCACGCCGGTGACGCGGCCGCCCTCGTGGACGACCTCCCGCACCTGGGTGCCCGTCACGAACTCGACGCCCTGGGCGCGCAGATACACCTCCCATGGGTCGATCCAGGCCTCGCTCGTGGGGGCGTTGAGGACACGGTCGATGTCGGCGTCGGGGCCGTCGAGGCCCTGGCCGAGCAGGCCCCAGAGGATGAGGGCCTCGATGATGACGCGGCCGACCGTGCGGGTGGACGCGACCTCCGCGCGCGTGGCGACGAGGTTGCGGGTCTGGCCGATGCCGAGGAGGGTCCGGTACTCCTCGCTCATCTGCTCGGCGCGGATGAACTCCCACCAGGACGTCTTCTCCCACTGGTCCTCGCGGCGGGCGTCGCAGCTGGTGAGGTGGACCAGGACGCGGTCGGCGAAGTAGGCGGCCTCGTGGGCGGGGAGGTGGGTGGCGAGGTCCAGGACGGAGAGGATCTGGTCGCGGATCCAGGACGGGGTGATGTCGCCGGGGGCGGGCGGGGTGGTGGCCCGGCGGAGGGGGAAGTGCAGGTCGGCGCGGCCGGAGCTGCGGGCGAACAACTCCTCGGTGGCGCCTCGCAGGTTGCCTCGGACGCCGCCCGCGTTGCCCGGGAACGGTATGCGGCGCATGGTGTCCGGGAGGTTCCGGTAGAAACCGGGGAAGAAGCGGAAGCCGTGCTCGCCGGGGAGGGGCCGCCGGCCGCCGGCCGCCGTGTCCGGGACGTCCATCGAGCGGGCCTTGCCGCCGAGGATGTCGTAGTACTCGTAGACGGTGACGGCGTAGCCGCGTTCGGCGAGTTCGTGGGCGGCGCTGAGGCCGGAGACACCGCCTCCGAGGACGGCGACGCGCTTGCCGTCGCCGGAGGCGGCACTCGCCCGTCCGGCCGGCCATAAGGCGAGGGCGCCCGCCGCTCCCCCGGCGCCCGCCAGGAATCTTCTGCGGGTGTGGCCGAAGTTCTCCTGCGACTCGGGTGCGTGTTCTGTTGTCATGACTCCGGGAGGGTAGGGAGGGGTTCCGACGGCCGGAAGCCCGTTTCCCCGCCACCCACAGCATCCTCACAATCACAAGGAGACACAGACATGCCCAGCGTCTTCGTACAAGGCCGGCCCGTCGACTCGTATCCCCGGCTCGCGCCCGAGGCCCGGAGCGGGAAGGTGCGGCGCGTCACCGAGGTCGGTGAAGAGGTTCTGCACAAGCCGTGCCGGGACGTGACCGAGTTCGGACCCGACCTCGCCGCGCTGATCGACGACATGTTCCTGACGATGTACATCGCCGAAGGGGCGGGGCTCGCGGCGAACCAGGTCGGCGTCGATCTGCGGCTGTTCGTCTACGACTGCCCGGACGACGACGGGGTCCGGCACGTCGGCCACATCGTCAACCCCGTCCTGGACGCCCTCGACCCCGCCGGGCGCCGACTGCTCGACGAGAGCGAGGGCTGCCTGTCGGTGCCCGGTGCCGTCATGGACGTACCGCGCCCGGACCGGGCCGTGGTGCGGGGGCTCGACAAGGAGGGGGAGCCGCTCGTCATCGAGGGGACGGGATACTTCGCGCGCTGTCTGGCGCACGAGACGGACCATGTGAACGGGCAGGTCTATCTGGACCGGCTCTCCAAGCGGGAGCGGAAGGACGCGCTCAGGCAGGTGGCGGACCGGCGCGACGAGGTGTTCGCGCGCCGGGAGGCGAGGACGGCCGGGCTGAGCCTCGGCTGACCGCCGTGCGGGACGCCGGACCGCGCGCCGGGGTCGGGGCACGGGCAGGTCGTGGTGTGTCTCGGCCAACGCCCGCTCCTGCGGTGCCGCCGCCGAGGAGCGCCACGACCGGGGCGAGGGGAAGGAACACTGCCGGGTCCTTCATGGGTGCCGCAGCTGCGATCCGCGCCGGGAGTTCCTGGGGACACCGCCGGTGTGCGATGCCACCCGGGTGCGGGCCGGAGCCGTTCGGCCTCCGGCCAGGGTCCGGGCCCGGACGCGATCCGTACGCCTTCCGTACGTGCCGATCGGCTTCCTGGCGCCGACCTTCCCTGCGCCCGACCTCCCTGCGCCCGCCTTCTCCGCGCCCGCCGTCGGCTACGCCTTCGGTGCCACCTTGCTCAACCCGTTGATGATCCGGTCCATCGCGTCGCCGCCCGTCGGGTCGGTGAGGTTGGCCAGCATCTTCAGGGTGAACTTCATGAGCACGGGGTGCGTCAGGCCGCGCTGGGCGGCGATCTTCATGACCTTCGGGTTGCCGATGAGCTTCACGAAGGCGCGGCCCAGCGTGTAGTAGCCGCCGTAGGTGTCCTTGAGGACGCGGGGGTAGCCCTGCAGGGCGAGTTCGCGGCTCGCGGGCGTCGGGCGGGCGTGGGCCTGGACGATGACGTCGGCGGCGATCTGTCCGGACTCCATGGCGTAGGCGATGCCCTCGCCGTTGAAGGGGTTCACCAGACCGCCGGCGTCGCCGACGAGCAGCAGCCCGCGCGTGTAGTGCGGTTGACGGTTGAAGGCCATCGGGAGGGCGGCGCCGCGGATCGGCCCGGTCATGTTGTCCGGGGTGTAGCCCCAGTCCTCGGGCATCGACGCGCACCAGGCCTTCAGCACCTCGCGCCAGTCGAGCTCCTTGAAGGAGTCGGAGGTGTTCAGGACACCGAGGCCGACGTTCGACGTACCGTCGCCCATGCCGAAGATCCAGCCGTAGCCGGGCAGGAGACGGTCCTGGGCGCCGCGCCGGTCCCACAGCTCCAGCCAGGACTCCAGGTAGTCGTCCTCGTGGCGGGGGCTCTCGAAGTACGTCCGGACCGCGACACCCATCGGGCGGTCCTCGCGGCGGTGCAGACCCATCGCCAGCGAGAGGCGGGTCGAGTTGCCGTCGGCGGCGACCACGAGGGGCGCGTGGAAGGTGACCTCGCGCTTCTCCTCGCCGAGCTTGGCGTGGACGCCGGTGATGCGGCCGGTGCGGTCGTCGACGATCGGGGCGCCGACGTTGCAGCGCTCGTAGAGGCGGGCGCCCGCCTTCTGGGCGTTGCGGGCGAGCTGCTCGTCGAAGTCGTCGCGCTTGCGGACGAGGCCGTAGTCAGGGAAGGAGGCGAGATCCGGCCAGTCGAGCTGCAGCCGCACGCCCCCGCCGATGATCCTGAGCCCCTTGTTGCGGAGCCAGCCCGCCTCCTCGGAGACATCGATGCCCATGGCGACGAGCTGCTTGACCGCGCGCGGGGTCAGGCCGTCGCCGCAGACCTTCTCGCGCGGGAACTCGGTCTTCTCCAGGAGGAGGACATCGAGTCCGGCCTTGGCGAGGTGGTACGCCGTCGTGGAGCCGGCTGGCCCCGCGCCGACCACGATCACATCGGCGGTGTTTTCGGAGAGGGGCTCGGTCACGGCGGGATCTCCCCAAGTTCGAAATCTGCGTGCCGACCGGCACTGGACACAGGCAGTCTATTCAGCAGAATTGATCACCCGGCTGAAGGGCTGCCCCCGTGAACCGAGCTCTCCCCGTCGTACGGCTGCGCGTCCCCACCGACGAGGACGCCGTGGCCTGGCACCGGGTCTTCGACGACCCGGACGTGATGGAGTTCCACGGCGGCAGGTCCGCGGAGTTGTACGTCTACGAGGAGCTCACCGCCCGCCAGCGCCGGCACGACGCCGAGCTGGGTTTTTGCCTGTGGACCATGGTCGACGAGTCCGGGCAGGTGATCGGCTTCACGGGCGCCCAGCCGTGGCCGCAGGAGTGGGGGCCCACGGGCGAGATCGAGATCGGCTGGCGGCTCGGGCGGGCGTACTGGGGCAAGGGATACGCGACCGCGGCGGCGCAGATGACGCTGGAGCGGCTCCGGGCGGCGGACGTGGCGAGCGTCGTGGCGATGGTCCGCCCCGGCAACGAGCGGTCCATCGCGGTCACCCGGCGCCTGGGCATGGAGCTGGCGGAGACCTTCCCGCACCCGCGTCTCCAGGAGGACGCGCTCTGCTTCCGCCTCGACCTCAAGAATAGTCACACAGAGTAATCGACCGCTACAGAAAGACACTTGAGGCTTCCGGACGACACCCCCGGGCGGTTACCCTTCCAGTACCGCTGGGGGTGACATCTGTGCGTATAACACCCAAAACACCCGAAGTGCGCGTGCCCAGGCTGGTTGGCCTGATGGCCATGGACGCGCGCAAGACGGCCGAGGCGAGTGGCCTGTTCGTCAACGCTCCGGACCGGCCCGACTTCCACCAGACCGTCGTCGAGTACGTCGTACGGCAGTATCCGCCGCCCGATGCCGAGGTGCCCCGGGACTCCATGGTCTACGTGTGGTTCGACTTCGGTGAGGGAGAGGGCGGCGGAGGCGTGCGCGAGCCGCGTCTTCCCCGGCCCTCGGGAGGCGGGCTGCAGCGTGAGATCGGCGAGCCGGGAGACGAGTTCGAGGGGATCCGGTGCGCGATCTGACCTGAGACCCCGGCCGACGCACACCCCGTGAACGGGCTCAGGCCTGCTTGAACCCTCGGTGCAGGGCCACCACCCCGCCCGTGAGGTTGCGCCACTCCACCTTCGACCAGCCGGCCTTCTTCAGGTGCTCGGCCAGCGCGGGCTGGTCGGGCCAGGCGCGGATGGACTCGGCGAGGTAGACGTAGGCGTCGGGGTTGGAGGAGACCGCGCGGGCGACCGGCGGCAGGGCGCGCATCAGGTACTCGGTGTAGACCGTGCGGAAGGGCGCCCAGGTCGGGTGCGAGAACTCGCAGATCACGACCCGGCCGCCGGGCTTGGTCACGCGGTACATCTCGCGCAGACCCGCGTCGAAGTCCTGCACGTTGCGCAGCCCGAAGGAGATGGTCACCGCGTCGAAGGTGTCGTCCTTGAACGGCAGCTTCGTCGCGTCGCCCGCGGTCAGCGGCAGCCACGGGTGCTTCTTCTTGCCGACCTGGAGCATGCCGAGCGAGAAGTCGCACGGGACGACGTAGGCGCCCGTGCGGGCGAAGGGCAGCGACGAGGTGGCCGTGCCGGCCGCCAGGTCCAGCACCTTCTGCGCGGGCCGGGCGTCGACCGCCCGGGCCACCTCCCTGCGCCACACCCGGTCCTGGCCGAGCGACAGCACGTCGTTCGTCAGGTCGTACCGTTCCGCCACGTCGTCGAACATCGAGGCGACTTCGTGCGGCTGCTTGTTCAGGGAAGCGCGGGTCACGCTCGCCATTCTTGCAGTACGGCCATCAGGACCCGCTCAGGGGAGGAGCCTGGGTTTCTTCTTCGCCGCCACGTCCTCCACCCAGCCGCAGGCCAGGACGAACACCGCGATCAGGACCCAGCCGATGCCGAACATGAACCACTGGCTGTCCAGCGGCAGCCACTTCTCGAACGCGGGGACGTTCCAGAACTGGTCGATCAGCGGGACGGCCAGGATCAGCGCGATCTCGTGCCAGAGATAGATCGTCACCGCGCGCGAGTTGAAGATCGTCACGACCCGGTCGGTGCGCCGGAAGCGGGTCAGCCACGCGAAGTCGATCCGGAAGTAGGCCTTGGCCCACATCAGCAGCATCACACAGCCGGCCGACCAGAAGGCCTGGGCGAGCGGGTTCTCGTCGAGGTCGTAGGTGCCGAAGTCGGCCTGGTGGCCGAAGGCGTACCAGCCACCGAACCCGACCGCGGCGAGCGAGAGGACGACGACCAGCGCCGGCCTCATCCTCTGCAGCACGCCGTCGCGGTGGGCGAAGCCGAGGATCCAGCAGAAGAGGTACGTCGACAGGTCCCACAGGGCGCTGCCGAAGCGGTTGTCGGGGCCCGACCAGAGGAAGTTCAGGACCAGGATCGGGGACAGGGACAGGAGGAGGACCGGGATCGGCGCCAGGCGGAAGACCTTCAGCAGGACCGGGGAGAGCAGGACGAACCAGAGGTACGTCCGCAGGTACCAGAGGATCTCCCAGGCCTGCTCGCCCCACGCGTTCCCCGGCGGGTCGCCGAGCGGCACGACCCAGTAGACGATCTGCCAGCCCGGCATCCAGTCGTGGATCAGCATGGCCAGCACCACGAAGACGCCCCAGAACCAGAACGGCGGCAGGAGACGCCGGAGCCGGCTCTTCAACACCGCGGCCGCGGGACGTTCGAGCGATTTGGCCATGAGCGTGCCGGCCAGACCGAACATGATCCCCATGGACGGGAACACCATGCCGCACCAGGCCCAGCCGAAGGTGTGGTAGGTGACGACGCGGATGAGGGCGACGGCACGGAGGGTGTCGAAGTAGCGGTCGCGGCCCGTCGGTTTCGGCTGCGGCCGCGGGTCGGTGCTGTGGGCGTCGGCCGGGGCGGTGCCCGGCGTCGGTGGCTGTGCCCACCCGTTCCGCCCTGCGGAACGACTGCCCACAGCGGTAACAGCGTCTCTTCTGTGTGCCCCCATCTCAGCTCACCCCCGCCGGTGTCCCGACCTCGCCCGTACGCTTCAGTTTCTGCCAGCGCAGCCGGCCGCCCGTCATGGCGGTGATGCAGGAGTGGATGAGGACGAGGTACATCATCTGGCGGTAGGCCAGCTGTTGGAGGGGCATCATCAGGAGGTAGCGGTACTGTTCGCGGTCGAGGCGGAAGGCGTAGGCCGCGCAGACCAGTTGGATGCCCAGGACCGCGAGCCAGGCGTACAGCGCCGCCTGGAAGTCGATGAAGATCATCGAGTAGGCGGTGAAGACGTCGATCAGCGGGGCGAAGACCGGCGTGACGATCTGGAAGATGACCACCAGAGGCATGCCGACGCGGCCGAAGCGTCCCGAAGGGCCCTTGTCCGTGAGGGACTTGCGGTGCTTCCAGAGGGCCTGCATGGTGCCGTACGACCAGCGGTAGCGCTGGGACCAGAGCTGCTTGAGCGAGCCCGGCGCCTCCGTCCACGCGCGCGCGTGCTCCTGGTAGACGACCCGCCAGCCCGCGCGGTGCATGGCGATCGTGATGTCCGTGTCCTCGGCGAGGGTGTCCTCGCTCATACCGCCGACCTGGAGCACCGCGTCCCGGCGGAACGCGCCGATCGCGCCCGGGATCGTCGGCATGCAGCGCAGCAGGTCGTACATGCGCCGGTCGAGGTTGAAGCCCATCACGTACTCGATGTGCTGCCAGGCCCCGATGACCGTGTTCCGGTTGCCGACCTTGGCGTTGCCTGCGACCGCGCCGACGGCCGGGTCCGCGAAGGGCTGCACCAACTGCGCAACGGTCTCCGGCTCGAAGACCGTGTCGCCGTCCATCATCACGACGATGTCGTAACTGGCGCTGCGCACACCGTTGTTGAGGGCGGCCGGCTTGCCCGCGTTCTCCTGGCGGATGACGCGGACGTTGGTCATGCCGAGCTCGTACGCGGCGTTGCGGGCGATCTCCGAGGTGCCGTCCGTCGAGCCGTCGTCGACCACGATGACCTCGATCGGATGGGTGCTCTTCGCCAGCGACTCGAGGGTGTTGGCGATGCACTCCTTCTCGTTGTACGCCGGGACGATCACGCTCACCGGGCCGGTGACCGTCGGCCCCCAGCTGAAGCGGCGTTTGTTGCGCTGTCCGTAGTGGCGCCGGGCGAGGACCAGCATCATCCCGAAGCGCCCCATGACGGCCACACCCACGACGATCAGTCCGTACGACAGCGCGGGCACCGTCCACTCGGCGACGGCGACGGCCGCGATCAGGGCCTTGCCCTCGTAGAGGGTCGTGCCCGTGGCCGTGCGGTGCGCGGCCTGGAGGCGGGCGGGGTTCGAGCTTCCCCGTGCGTTCGAACTTCCCTGCGCATTCAAGCTTCCCTGCGCGTTCGAACTTCCCTGCGCGTTCGAACCGCCGGTCGTGCTCTGTCCGTCGGGACCACCCGTGGGCTGCTCTCCCGTCGCCCCCGCGGTGCCGGTCCCCGCGGGCGTGCCGGTCTGCCGACCCGTCGCCTGCCGGTTGCCGGCGTTGTCCTTCTCGATGACGCCGCTGATGGTGGTGAAGGTGTAGCCCTTCGCCTTCATCTTCTCGATGTACTCGGGCAGCGCCTTGACCGTCTGCGACCGGTCACCGCCCGCGTCGTGCATCAGGACCGACGCGCCCTTGTTCTTCTTCGGCGTGGCCCAGCTGACGATCTTCGAGACGCCCGGCTTCTTCCAGTCGTCGCTGTCGGTGTCGACGAAGACGCTGGTGTAGCCGTCCTTGCCGAGCTTCTGGTAGACGGGCCAGCTGTAGTTGTCGATGGCGTCCGTCTCCGAGGAGTAGGGCGCCCGGAACAGCGTGGTCGTGATGCCGGCCGCGCCCGCCAGCGCCAGTTGGGTCTGCTGCATCTCGCGGTCGACGCGGGCGTCGCTCTGATAGGAGAGGTCGACATGGGTGAAGGTGTGGATGCCCACCTCGTTGCCCTGCTCGACCATGTTCTTCACGATGCTCGGATAGCGCGAGACCATCGAGCCGACCAGGAAGAACGTGCCCGGGACGTCGTACTTCTTCAGGATGGCCAGCACCTGGGGCGTCCAGGTGGGGTTGGGGCCGTCGTCGAAGGTGAGGGCGATGGTCTTCTTCGGCACCGAGAGGGTGGTCGCCGTGCCGCCCCGGAAGGTCAGGATCGGGCCGCCGTCGAGGATCTTGTCGGGCACCTTGCTGGAGCTGGCCCCGTCACGCACGCGCTGGTCGCCGCCGACCTCGGCGCGCAGATAGCCGTCGAGGAGCATGACGCTGGTCAGCGCGAGCAGGAGCAGACCGGCCAGGATGACCCGGGGTTTCTGGAGCGCCGCGGCCTTGCCCGCCGCCCGTTCGATCCGGGAGGGGGCGCGGCGGCGGCCTCGTGAGGGCGTCGTCGTCGTAGTCATAGGGCTCTGCGTTCCGGTCAGTTGGCCGCGGTGGCGGACGCGGTCGCGGACGGGGTGGGCGTGCCGGAGGGGAGCCCCGAGGGCGGGGCCGTGGGGGTGCCGCGGGGCCGGCTGCCGACCTGGCTGCCGATGCCGCCCTGCTGCCGGATGCCGGCGGGGCCGTTGCCGTTCCCGGCCGGGCCTCCCCGGCCGTTGCCGAAGGGCAGCACCGAGGATGGATTCGAGAGGCCGATACCCATGAAGGCGAGGCCCAGGACGACGGCGTACCCGATGCACAGGACACCGACGAGGAGGCCGATCCGGCGCAGCAGCTTGGAGCGGCGTCCGGAGTTGTCGACGAACACGGGCCCCTCGTCGGACCCGTTGCCGCGGCGTTTGCGACGGCGACCTCCACTGGTCGCGCCGTTTTCGAAGGCAGGCTCGGAATGCATTCCCCGGATATTAGGCTGGCTTTATGTGACCGGATCCCGGCTTCTTGTGAGGCGCGTATGAGAAACGCCTTAACCTGTCTCTTACCTGAGAATTTCTGTGAATACCTGCGAAACGAAGGGCAGGTGGGAAAGGGTCGAATATCCCTTTCAGTCCGCACCATTGGCCCGATTCAGGCGGCATGTTCAATGTGTTTCCTGTGTCTTGGCCGTCTTCATGAACAACGGCTTCGCATGAGACGTTCTCCTTTTGAATGGGGCCTTGATGGGACCTTGTTTCAGTCCTGAGACAGAAATCACGAGAGCGGGTGCATGTTCCATGCGGGGTTTCCTGAAGCCGGCCACCGGGTTCGCCTGTGTGTTTGCCCTGGCCACGACGGGGTGCTCGGCGAGCCACGCGCCCCTGTCGCAGGGGGCGCCGAAGGAGGCCTCGCAGACGGCGTCACAGCAGACGCAGGAGGCCTCGTCCAGCACCTCGTACGCGCCGTACGTCAGCGCCACGGAGGCCTCCGACAACGACTCGGCCGGGTCTCCGGGGACGTACAACCTGGCGTTCGTGATCGCGGACGGGAGCAGCTGTACGCCGAAGTGGAACGGTGAGGACTCGCTCTCCGACTCGGCCGTGAAGTCCCGGATCTCGAAGCTCAAGGAGGACGGGGCGAGTGTGCGGGTCTCCTTCGGCGGGGCATCCGGGAAGGAGCTGGCGGCGACCTGCGGGAGCGTGACGAAGCTGGCCGCGGCGTACGGCAAGGCCCTTGATGCGGCGGGGTCCCGTCAGGCCGACTTCGACATCGAGGGAGACCAGTTGACCGACTCGGGGTCGGTGGCCATGCGGTCGGCGGCGATAGCGCTGCTGCAGAAGCAGCGGGAGAATCTGGAGGTTACGTTCACTTTGCCCGTTATGCCGTCCGGGCTGGATTCCGACGGTCTGGCGCTGCTGGAGTCGGCGAACAAGTACGACGTCCAGGTGTCGACGGTCAACCTCATGACCATGAATTACGGGGAGTCGTACACCGGGGACATGGGGGACTACGCGTTGACCTCGGCGAAGGCCGCGCATGCCCAGTTGAAGAAGGTGTTCGGGCTGTCGGATGCGGGGGCGTGGCGGGGGATGGCGTTGACCTCGATGATCGGGGTGAACGACGTGGACAACGAGACGTTCTCGTTGGCGGACGCGGCTCAGGTGCGGGAGTTCTCCGAGGGGAAGGAGATCGCGTGGGTGTCGATGTGGTCGTCGTTCCGGGATCAGCAGTGTGCGGACGGGAGTTCGGGGGATGACGACGCGGCGACCAACTGCAGCGGGGTGAAGCAGAGTGCGGGGGCGTTTGGGGAGGCGTTTGCCGGTTGAGGTTCGACTGCGGGTGTTGGGGGGGCTTGTCGCGCCCACGCGGCGGAGCCGCATATCGATACGGCCCCGCGCCCCTGGGTAGCTCCTATCGCCGCCTGTGTACAAGGCGCCCGGCACAGACCGTTGCGATGCAGTCGCCCGTATCGGTGACGACGGTCAGGTCTGCGCGGGCGTGATCGGCAATGGCCATGGGGCGCGTACACGGAAGCACAGCCACGTCGTTTCGCTCGGCCGCCGACCGGAGTGCGAGAGAGTCCACGTGCTCCTCCAAGACCGCCACCGCACCCGACTTCAGGACGGCATGAATACGCTCACGCGGCGTCGGAGCGTCCGGTAGGGGTCCCTCATGGATACGCCCCGGGCCGAGCGTGCCGGGCCACCTCCGCAGCCGTGCGCCCGGAAACCGTTCCTCCACCTCCGCCAGCGGCCCCACCGCCGCGATCCGGCCACCCTCCACCGCCACGGCGCCGTCCTTGGTCGGCTCGGGGTCGTTCCAGGTGAGGCGGACGGCGTCCGCCGCGTGAATCGTCAGCACGGGTACGTCAGTTGGAAGCCAGCAGCTTCAGCTCGGGGTGGGCCGTGCCGCCCGCGATCGCCGTGGACGAGATGTGGGACATCACGCGCTCGTCGACCGGGTCGTTCGCCGGGTCGTCGTGGACGACGATGTGCTCGTACGTCGTCGTCCGCTGGGCCGGCACCCGACCCGCCTTCCTGATCAGGTCGATGATCTCCAGGCGGTTGGAGCGGTGCTTGGCGCCGGCGGAGGAGACGACGTTCTCCTCCAGCATGATCGAGCCGAGGTCGTCGGCGCCGTAGTGCAGGGACAGCTGGCCGACCTCCTTGCCCGTGGTGAGCCAGGAGCCCTGGATGTGCTGGATGTTGTCCATGAAGAGGCGCGCGATGGCGATCATCCGCAGGTACTCGAAGATCGTGGCCTGCGTGCGGCCCTTCAGGTGGTTGTTCTCGGGCTGGTAGGTGTACGGGATGAAGGCGCGGAAGCCGCCCGTCCGGTCCTGTACGTCGCGGATCATGCGCAGGTGCTCGATGCGCTCGGCGTTGGTCTCGCCCGTGCCCATGAGCATGGTGGAGGTGGACTCGACGCCCAGCTTGTGCGCGGTCTCCATGATCTCCAGCCAGCGCTCGCCGCTCTCCTTGAGGGGCGCGATGGCCTTGCGGGGACGGGCCGGGAGCAGTTCGGCGCCGGCGCCGGCGAAGGAGTCGAGGCCGGCCTCGTGGATACGGGTGATGGCCTCGTCGACCGACACCCCGCTGATCCGGGCCATGTGCTCGACCTCGGACGCGCCGAGGGAGTGGATGACCAGCTGCGGGAACGCGTCCTTGATGGCCTTGAAGTGCTTCTCGTAGTACTCGACGCCGTAGTCCGGGTGGTGTCCGCCCTGGAACATGATCTGTGTGCCGCCGAGTTCGACGGTCTCCGCGCAGCGGCGCAGGATGTCGTCGAGGTCGCGGGTCCAGCCCTTGTCCTTGTCCTTGGGCGCGGCGTAGAAGGCGCAGAACTTGCACGCCGTCACGCAGACGTTCGTGTAGTTGATGTTGCGCTCGATGATGTACGTCGCGATGTGCTCGGTGCCCGCGTACTTACGGCGGCGCACGGCGTCGGCGGCGGCGCCGAGTGCGTGCAGGGGCGCGTCGCGGTAGAGGTCGAGCGCCTCCTCGGGGGTGATGCGCCCACCGGCGGCAGCACGGTCGAGAATGGACTGGAGGTCGGCCTTCTCGGTCACCGGGGTCCCTTTCGCAGGCTTCGTCAAGGGTTGTGGACGGACCAAGCCAGCCTACGCCAGCCCTCCGACAATCCCGACGTCAGGCCGCGTAGGCACCCACCAGCAGCCCCAGGAACGCCCCGCCGATCAGGAACGGCCCGAAGGCGATCGCCGTCTTGCGCCCGGCCTGTCGCAGGAGGACGAGCAGGCCGCCGTAGAGAGCCCCCAGCAGGAACGCGGCGAAGGTCCCCACCATCACCGTCCCCCAGCCGTACCACCCGAGCACGGCCCCGAGCCCGACCGCCAGCTTCACATCACCGAAGCCCATGCCGCCGGGGTTGAGGAGGAAGAGACCGAAGAAGCCGGCGCCGAGGGCGAGGGCGGCGTACAGCGCGGTCGGCCAGTCGCCCGCGTGCTCCGGTACGAGGGCCACGACCCCGAGCAGCGCGAGCGCGACGGCGGCGAGCGGCAACGTGAGGACGTCCGGCAGCCGTTGCACCCGGAAGTCGACGGCCGCGAGCAGGACGCCGACGGGTGCGAGAAGCAGCCAGACGCCGAGTTCGGGCCGGGTGCCGGTGGCGGCGGCGAGGGCGGCGCAGACGAGGGCGGTGGCGAGGGAGAAGGACAGGGCGGAGGCAGGGATGCGGGGGCCGTAGGACTTTGGCTGTCGCCTCGTACCTCTTGGCTCTTGCCTCGTATCTCTTGGCTCTTGCCCTATGTCTCTTGGCTCTTGCCCTATGTCTCTTGGCTCTTGGCTTGTGTCTACGGCGGTTTCGGCGCACATCTCACACCGGTCCCGCCCGATCCACCCGCCGAGCGGGTGCCCGTCGGGGCATGTGTCCCGCCAGTCCTCCTCCTCGGGTACGGAGAACCGGTAGGCCGCGCGCGGGAGCAGCAGGCCCGCCGCCGCACCCCAGAGGGTGGCCGCGATGACGAGCAACGTGCCCATCCGTACCCCTTCTTCATGCGGCGCGGTCGGTGTCGGACACGCCGAACATAGCCGCAAGGCCGCGGTCGAGGGCCGGTTCCAGGGGTTCGCCGCCCGGTTCGGTGATCTCGTAGGAGCGGAGGAGGAAGCGGCGGAGGGCGGACGTCTCGAAGAGAACGACCGCGACGCCGACCGGGGTGCGGAACTCGACGAAGGTCTGGGACGGGCCGGCCGGGCGGATGTGGACCGTGCCGAGGCCGGCGGGGGTGCCGAGGCCCTCCTCCAGGAGGGAGCGGGCGAAGGTCCAGGTGACCTCCTCGCCGTCGAGGGATATCCAGGCCGGGAAGACGAAGTGCACGGCCAGGGGGTCGGCGCAGGTGTAGCGGAGGGTGACGGTGAGCGCGAGTTCGTCGTCGTCGGGGGTGAGCAGACGGGCGCCGGTGGTCTGTTCGACAGTGATGGGCACGGGGGCCTCCGGGATCGGGCGGGACGTACTAGGTGGAGTCCGAGGAGGGGGTTTGCATTACGCCGCTTACGAAAGTTGCTGATGTGACGTGCATCACTTTCCGTGGGGGCTGAAACTTTAATTGAAAGTTTTGCCATCTAGGCTGACAAACCCTTTGGCCCCTTCGCAGGCAGCAACTGGAGCGTTCCGCCATGCCCGACGGTTCCGCCACCGCCACGTACGCCCGTATCTACGAGGAGCAGCAGCCGCGCCTCGTCGCTTACGCACGCTCGCTCACCCGTAACGCCTGGGTTGCCGAAGACCTGGTCGCCGAGGCGCACTTCAGGGTCTGGCGACGGCTGGCCGAGGGCCACGAGATCGAGAACGTGCCGGCGTATCTGATGACGACGGTGCGGCATCTGGCGACGGCCGCGGGGACGTCGGTGCGCGAGACGCCCCACGACCCGCACGGCGAGGAGCGGGTCGTGGTGGGCCGTCAGGCGACGCCCGCCGACGACCCGGCGGAGCATGTCTCCTCCGTGGACCTCGTGGTGCGGGTGCTGGGGCAGTTGCCCGAGCGGTGGGTCAAGGCGCTGTGGCTGTCGGAGGCGGAGGGGCAGCCGTTGGCGGCGATCGGGCCGCAGCTCGGGACCAAGGAGGGTGCGACGGCCGTGCTGTTGCACCGGGCGCGGGAGGGGATGCGGCAGGCGTTCCTCCGCGCCCAGACCGGCGCGCCGGACGACCCCGCGTGCCAGGTGCACTGGGCGCGGATGCCGGCGTATGTGCGGGGGGCGGCCACGGCGAAGCAGTCGGAGCGGCTGCTGGGGCATGTGGACGCGTGCGACGACTGCCGGGGCCGGTTGGCGGCACTGATGAGCGCGAACGACCGCCTGCCCGCGCTGGTCGGTCCGGCGTTGCTGGTACTGGCGGTCGGCGGAACAGCGAAGTTCCTGCTGGCGTTTGCGTCGGGGGCGGCGGGGGCCGCAGCTGGTGCGAGCGCGGCCGGCGGGGCTTCCGCGGTGTTGGGAGGAAGCGGGGCTTCGGGAGTGTCGGGGGCATCCACGGCTTCGGGGGCGGCTGGAGCGTCGGGGGCCTCCGGAGCAGGCGCGGCTTCAGGAGCGTCCGGAGCATCAGGCGCGGCTGGGGCATCGGGGGCATCCGCGGCTTCAGGGGCGGCTGGAGCCTCGGGAGCGTCCGCGGCTTCGGCAGCTGGCGTGACGTCAGGAGGGGCCGGGGCATCCGGAGCGGCGGCGGCCGCCGGGGCGTCGGGGGCTTCGGGAGGAGCCGGAGCAGCCGCGGCTTCGGGAGGGGCGGCGGCCGGAACGTCGGGAGCGGCCGGGGCATCCGGGGTCGTCGGGCACGGTGGTGGGCTGCTGCACGGGGTGCGGCAGGTTGCTGTCGGTGGGTCGAAGGTGCCGGCCGCGGTTACCGCGGGGGCCGTGGTGGTAGGGGCTGCCGCGTTGTGCCTGCTGCTCGGGTCGGGGGGCGCTGTTCCGGTTCCGGCGCAGCGGACGCCGGTGGCGGAGGCGCCGGTGGGGCAGGTACCCGTGGCGGAGACGCCGGTGGGGCCGCCGTCGAAGGGCGGGCGGGCCACGGTGACGGAGAGCGGTGGTGACTCCGGACAGGCGGGTGGTTTCGGGGGCGGCGCGCAGGCTCGGGGGGACGTGTCGGCCGCGGGCTCCGGGGCGGCCGACGGGGCCGGAACCGGCGTGTCGGAACCGGGAGATGGCGGGAAGGACATACCGGCCGACGGAGGGCGGACGGGCGACACACCGTCGCCGAGCGAGCCCGCACCGGACGAGCCGACCAGCCCTGCACCGGACGAGCCGAGCAAGCCGACGCCAGGCCAGCCCACCGACCCCGAGCCCGAGGAACCGTCGAAGCCGACGCCAGGCCAGCCCACCGACCCCGAGCCCGAGGAACCGTCGAAGCCGACGCCAGGCCAGCCCACCGACCCCGAGCCCGAGGAACCGTCG
>NZ_JBSFHA010000026.1:0-52878 GCF_053596855.1 Streptomyces sp. NPDC001617 | reverse complement strand
GTCGAAGCCGACGCCAGGCCAGCCCACCGACCCCGAGCCCGAGGAGCCGAGCTACCCCACCCCGGGGCAGCCCACCGACCCCCAGCCCGAGGAACCGACCAAGCCCACGCCAGGCCAGCCCACCGACCCCAAGCCGGAACAGCCCTCCCAGCCCACGCCGGACGAGCCGAGCAAGCCCGTACCGGACGAGCCGAGCAAGCCCGCGCCGGAACAGCCCACTGATCCCACTCCGGGCGAGCCGCCCGTGACGTCCCCGGGAGGAACCGATCACGCTCCCCCGGCTACAGGAGGAGGGGAAAGCGACCCGCAGACTCCGACGGCACCCACGGCACCCACGGCACCCGATGCTCCGACAACTCCGGCCACCCCGAGCACCCCGGACACCCCGAGCACTCCCAGTGCCCCGGACACTCCCAGTGCCCCGGCCACCCCGGACACCCCCAGCACCCCGAACCCCGGCTCCACCCCCACCGATCCGCCCGCCGGAACCGACACCCCCGCCGCCCCCGAACCCACCACGCCCCCGGCCTCCCCACACGACGAGGACGGCTGTGCGGGACAGCACGGTGGTGGAGGACACGACGCGGAGTAGGCGCGAAGCAGCGGCGGGCGGACTTCACCGTGTCCTTGGCATAGGGCACGGTCCCGTACCGCTCAGGGGCTACCCGACCTTCGACATCCGAGCCGTGGGATTCCCCTCCGCCTCGCTCTCCGCCACGTACCTCAGGTCGTCCCCCACCCGGGACAACCGCACCGTGTGGGCCGACGGATCGCACCCCGCGTGGTTGTTCCCGGCGCCCACCGACGTCGTGACGAGCTCCGACTTCGTCACCTTCTTCAGGGTCAGTACGTCGCTGCAGACCCCGCCGAGCTGGTCGGTCTGCCGGAGTCGGCCCAACTCCTCGCCCACGCCCGCCTGATGCACGGTCAACCGGAACGTCCCGTCCGGCAGCGCGCCGTTGAGGGCGGTCGCCTGGCCCTCCCACGTACCGATGTAGGAGGCCGGGACGGCCCCCGACGGGCCGGGGACCTCGCTCGCCGTGCCGCCCGGCGTCGTACTCGAAGCGCTCGAAACCGAACTCGGCGCAGACGAGTAAGCCCCCTGGCCGCTGCTCCCCGACGCGTTGTCGTTGCCCTTGCCCGGCAGCAGGTCGAACAGGAACACCGACCCCACCGTCACCGCAGCCAACGCCCCCGCGACCGCCAGCGCGACCGTGCAGCTCAGCCGCCGCCCCCGCCCACCGTCCCCCGGCGCCGACGAAGCCGCCACGGAAACCGTCAACCTGCCGGGCCGCTGCTCCCCGGGCACCGCATCCCGCGGCTCGGGCACGGAACCGGCCGGAACAGAGGCAGCGGGAACAGCGACAGGCGGAGCTGTCGTCATGATCGGTGCCGGACCGAACATCCCCGGAGCGTCCCCCACCGTCGGCCGCCCGGCACCCTCTCCGCCGACCGTGACCCCGTCCCCCACCGACGGACTGCTGAACCCCACCGGCCCAGACGCCGCCTCCCCCGCCTCCTTCGTCTCCCCCGCCTCAAGATTCAGCAGCCGTACGGCACTCCGGCTCACCTGTTCCACCAACGCCCCCGGCAGCCACCCACCCGCCACCAACCGCGCCGCCCCCTCAGGAGCCAACCGCCGGGCCAGATCCGAGGGAGTGGGCCGCGCGGCAGGGTCCTTCGCCAGGCACGCCTCCACCACCTCCCGCAACTCCCCTACCAGCGGACCGAGTTCGGGCTCCTCGTGGACGACCTTGTAGAGCAGCGCCGCCGACGAGTCCCCGGGGAACGGCGCCTGGCCCGTCGCCGCGTACGCCAGTACCGCGCCGAGGGAGAAGACGTCCGCCGCTCCCGTCGCCCCTCTGCCGAGGATCTGCTCCGGGGACATGTAGCCGGGTGAGCCGATCGAAACGCCTGTCGAGGTGAGGGACGCCGTGCCGTCCGTCGCCCGCGCGATGCCGAAGTCGATCAGCAGAGGGCCGTCCAGGGTCAACAGGACGTTCGACGGCTTCACATCCCGGTGCACCAGGCCCAGTTCGTGCACCGCCGCCAGCGCCTCGCCCAGCCCGGCACCCAGCGCCCGTACGGAAGGAACCGGCAGCGGACCCTGGTCCGCGACCGCCGCCGCCAGCGACGGGCCCGCCGCATACCCGGTCGCGACCCACGGAACGGCCGCCTCCGGGTCCGCGTCGAGCACGGGGGCCGTCCATGCGCCGCCCACCCGCCGGGCCGCCTCGACTTCACGGCGGAAACGAGCGCGGAACTCCTCGTCGAGCGCGAAGTGCGGGTGGACGATCTTCACCGCGACCGTGCGGCCGCCGGCGCTGCGGCCCAGGTAGACGCGGCCCATCCCGCCGGAGCCGAGCCGGCCGAGCAGCCGGTAGGGCCCCACGGCGGTGGGTTCGTCGACTCCCAGCGGCTGCATGCTGCCTCCCCCATAAGGCCCCCGTGAAGTTCAGATGCAGGTTACGGCCGGAGCAGTTCCACCTTCACGTCCCCGGGGAAACCCGTGGTCGGGCCGACGCGGCGGGCGAACTCCGCCACCGCCTCCAACTGCGGGGCGCCGAAGCGGAAGTCCAGCGTCGTGAAGTACTGCTCCAGGGTCCGCTCGTCGAACTCCTCCCAGCGCGCCGCCTGTTCGGCGACCTTGCCGACCTCCTCCAGGGAGAGGTTGCGGGAGGCGAGGAAGGCCTCGTGGACGCGGCGGGTGATGACCGGCTCGCGGTCGAGGTAGTCGCGGCGGGCGGCCCAGACCGCGAAGACGAAGGGCAGGCCGGTCCACTCCTTCCAGAGTGTGCCGAGGTCGTGCACGTCGAGGCCGAAGCGCGGGCCGTCGTGCAGGTTGGCCCGCAGCGCCGCATCCCCGATGAGTACGGCCGCCTCGGCCTCCTGCATCATCAGGCTGAGGTCGGGCGGGCAGGTGTAGTAGTCGGGCTGGACGCCGTAACGCTCGGAGAGGAGCAGCTGGGCCAGGCGCACCGAGGTGCGGGAGGTCGAGCCCAGGGCGACCCGGCGGCCGTCCAGCTGGTCCAGCGGGACCTGCGAGACGATCACGCAGGACATCACCGGGCCGTCGCAGCCGACGGCGATGTCGGGGAAGGCGACCAGGTCGTCGGCGTTGCGCAGGAACTCGACGAGGGTGATGGGGCCGATGTCCAGGTCTCCCTGCACCAGCTTCTCGCTGAGCTTCTCCGGGGTGTCCTTCGTGAGCTCGAAGTCGAGGAGCGTGCCTGTTCTCGCGAGCCCCCAGTACAGGGGCAGGCAGTTCAGGAACTGGATGTGGCCGACGCGCGGCCGGGTGCGAGAATTGTCCACATCGCGACAGTAGACCCCGTGGGGTAGGCTCCGGACTTCGACCCCGGGGCAAGCACTCCGGTCAACCCCTCCACGATCTTCAAACGTCCGGGTGACGTGATCTTGGCCTCTATTGCTTTCGGCTGCCCGCGTGCTAGGCTCGCCGCAAGTTGCAGTTTGGTTTCCCTTGCAGTACAGAGCCTGCGGAGCATGTAACCGCGGGCTCTAGTCGTTTTCAGACGTATGCAGTAGTGCGGGACTTGTTTTCACACTTGCAGGGTTCTGGAGCAGGGCAACCCTTTGGGCCCAAGGAGGGCTTATGGCTACCGGAACCGTGAAGTGGTTCAACGCCGAAAAGGGCTTTGGCTTCATCGCCCAGGAAGGCGGCGGCCCCGACGTCTTCGTTCACTACTCCGCGATCAACGCGAGCGGCTTCCGTTCGCTGGAGGAGAACCAGCAGGTCTCCTTCGACGTGACCCAGGGCCCGAAGGGCCCGCAGGCGGAGAACGTCACCCCCGTCTGATCACACTGATCATTCGGTCCTCGGAGCCTGGTGCTTTGATCCGGAACGAATAGCAGTACCCAAGGAGCCCCGTGCCGCTAGGCAGCGGGGCTCCTGCCTTTCCGCCCGCCGAGTGGACCTACACGTGCTGCATGACCAGCACGAACGTCGTCCCCGGCGCGAGCGCCTCGTACGAGTGCGCCACATCCCCGCGGTACGTCATGTAGTCGCCGGGCCCGAGCTCCTCGGTCTCCCCGGCCGGGCCGGCCTTGAGCCGTCCCGTGGACACGATCAGATGCTCCACCGAGCCCGGGATATGCGGCTCCGATTCCCGTACCGCGCCCGGCTCGGCCCGCAGGTGGTAGATGTCCCGGCGCGCGCCGGGCGGACTCGCGGACAGCAGGGTGGCCGCGTACTCGGCCTTCTCGGAGGCGACCGTCGGGCCCTGACCGGCCCGGATCACCTGTACGGACGAGACGGGCGGTTCGACGAGCACGCTGAACGGCACCCCGAGCGCCACCCCCAGGGCCCACAGCGTCTCCACGCTCGGATTCCCGCTCGCCGCCTCCAGCTGGGACAGCGTGGACTTCGCGATTCCGGCCCGTTTGGCCAGCTCGGAGAGGGACAGCCCGGCACGGGTGCGCTCACGCCGGAGCGCGGCGGCGATCCAGTCCAGGGGAAGCCGGGGTGGTACATCGGACGTCATGTTCGCTCCATCGGTACGACTGTTCGCCTTGACGAACGCAACCTCTCCTGTTCATTGTAGAGAACATGCGTACGGCAGAGCGAACACCTCCCGGCGGGACGGCTCCCACCGGCTACCCGGAACTGATCAGAGACGCCTCCCTCGTGGCACGGGGGCTGAACAACGTGGAGGCGGCGGGCTTGCTGGACTGAGGGGCGGGGCGGTTGTCAGTAGGGGTGGATAGGGTCGCCCGCCATGACCGACTTCATCGCCGAGACACGTACGTTCTACGACGCCGTCGCCGAAGACTATGCCGAGCGGTTCCGGGACGAGCGGCCCGCCACCAGTCCGCTGGACCGGGCGGTGCTCCGGGGGTTCGCCGAACTCGTGGGAGGGGACGGGACGGTGGCCGATCTGGGGTGCGGTCCGGGGCGGGTGACCGGGCACCTCGCCTCCCTCGGGCTGTCCGTCTTCGGGCTGGACCTGTCGGAGTCGATGCTCGCGATCGCGCGGCGGGAGAACCCCGGGCTGCGGTTCGAGCAGGGGTCGATGCTGGAGCTGGACCTTGCCGACGGGGCGCTCGCGGGTGCGCTGTCCTGGTACTCGTCCATCCACACCCCTGTGGATGAACTGCCCTCCCTCTTCCGCGAGTTCCACCGAGTACTCACGCCCGGCGGCCATCTCCTGGTCGCCTTCCAGGCCGGCGACGAGGACCGGCACCACGACCGGCCCTGGGGCCACCCGGTGGCGCTGACCTTCCGGCGGCGCCGACCGGAGCAGATCGTCGAACTGCTCCGGTCGGCCGGATTCGAGCTCGTCTCACGGACGGTGCGCGAACCCGACAGCCGGGAGGTCTCGCAGCAGGCGTCCCTGATCGTCCGCAAGCCGGCTGAGGCCTAGAGCACCCCGGCGACATCCATCGCCGCGATGTACCCGAACGTCATCGCGGGCCCGATGGTCGACCCGGCGCCCGCGTAACTGTGGCCCATCACCGCGGAGCTGGCGTTCCCGGCGGCGTAGAGCCCCGGGATCGCCGTCCCGTCGGCGCGCAGCACCCGTGCCCGTGCGTCCGTCACCAGCCCGCCCTTGGTGCCCAGGTCGCCGGGGACGATCCGGAAGGCGTAGTACGGGGGCAGCCACAGGGGTGCCAGGCAGGAGTTCGGGAGGATCGAGGGGTCCGTGTAGTAGTGGTCGTAGGCGCTGTCGCCACGGTGGAAGTCGCTGTCGGTTCCTTTCAGGGCAAGGGAGTTGAAGCGGTCGACCGTGGCACGGAGGGCGGCGGCCGGGACGCCGATGGAGCCCGCGAGGGAGTCGAGGGTCCAGGCCTTGTAGGCGGCGCCGGAGCTGTACCAGTTGTCGGGGAAGGTGAGGGTCGGGGAGACGTCCTTGAAGAGGTAGCGGTCGCGGTAGTTCTGGTCGACGACCAGCCAGGCCGGGATGTCGGGGTCGGTCGGGTTGCGCCGGTACATGGTGTGGACGACGTCGCTGTACGGGGCGCCTTCGTTGACGAACCGGGCACCGGCGGCGTTCACGATCAGCCCGCCGGGGAGCGTGCGTTCGGCGAGGCAGAAGTAGGGCTGGTCAGGGAGTGGAATGGCCGGTCCCCACCAGGCGTCGTCCATCAGCCCGAGCGCACCGCCGACCGCTGCCCCGGCCCGTATCCCGTCCCCCGTGTTCTCCTTGGCGCCCACCGTCCAGTCGGTCCCGATGGGCTGCTGCTGGTACTGGGCCCGCATGGCCGCGTTGTGCTCGAAGCCACCGGACCCGACGACGACGGCACGCCGGGCGCGCACCAGCCCGGAGGCCCCGTTCTTCGTCACCACGGCCCCCGTGACGGCACCGCTCTCGACGTACAGATCGGTCAGCGGAGTGCCCAGCCACACCGGCACCCCCGCGTCCAGCAGACCCTTCCGCAACCCGGCCGCCAGTGACTGCCCCATCGTCAACGGCGTCTGGCCCAGCACCGCCGCCTTGGTCCCCCGCGCCAGGCACTCGGCGGCGACGGCGGCGCCCTTGACGCTCACCGCGGCGAGGGCGAGCCACTTGTAGTCGGCGCTGAACACGACCATGCCGGACGGCACTTGCATGTACGGCGGGTTGAGGTGGGCGAGTTCGGCGCCGAGGAGGTTGCCGTCGAACTGGTCGGGTTCGATGGAGCGCCCGCCCGGCAGGCCGCCCGGCAGCTCGGGGTAGTAGTCGCTGTACCCCTCCATCCACCGGAAGCGGAGCGGGCTGTTGGCCATGACGAAGGAGATCATGTCGGGGCCGTGGGAGAGGAAGGCACTCTGCCGGGCGGCCGGTACGTCCGAGCCCACCACCGCCGCGAGGTAGGCGGCGGCCTTGGCGGGCGTGTCCGGGACGCCGGCCGCGAGGATCACGGAGTTGTTCGGAATCCAGATCCCGGCACCGGAACGGGCGGCCGATCCGCCGAAGGTGGGGGCCTTCTCCACGACGACCGTGCTCAACCCCTGTTTGGCCGCGGTGAGCGCGGCCGTCATCCCCGCGGCCCCGGCGCCGATGACGACGACGTCGTAGGTGCCGAGGAGGGGGAGGTCGGCGGCGGATGCCGTCGGGGTGACGCCCCCGGCGGCCAGGGCGAGGCCGGTGGCTGCCGTGGTGCCCAGCACCTGTCGCCGGGAGGGAAGTCGGGTCGCTGGTGCTGTACGTCTCGCGGGGTCCGCTCTCTTGGCCATGGCAGGTCGCTCCAACCGCGCTGGGGATGGGGTGAGTTGCTCGGGTGCGGAGGTGCGGGGTGGGGAATGTCGCGCGGGGGTCTTGTGAAGTCAAGAGCCGTGACCGGCGGGGGCCAGCACCGTCAGGCAGTCCTGCCAGGCCGCGGTGGACAGGAGGGGCCTGAGGCGGGTGAAGAGTGCCAGGAGGTCCGGGGCCCAGCGGTCGCGGAAGGCACGGTCCCTGCGGGCGAGGTCGAGTTCGTTGGCCGCGGTCAGTTCGGCGAAGGCCTGCCGGAGGGGGAGGTCGGGGACGTAGGTGCGGCCGGTGAAGCGGTCGCGGAAGGAGAAGACCGCCGCGGAGCCGGGGCCCGCGAGGCAGGGGTAGGTGGCCTTGCGGTCGCAGCTCGCGTAGAAGTACACGATCCCTTCCGCGTCCGGGCCGATCGTCGCGGTGAGTTCGGCGCGGCGGTCCAGCGGGAGCAGGGCGGTGGGGAAGCCGTCGGTGCCGTAGGCGGCGTGGCAGAGGCCGGCGAGTTGCAGGGCGGGACGGGCGCGCCAGAGGGCGAGCCCTTCGCGGACTCGGGCGAGGTGCGTGAGGAGCGTGCCGCCGGGGTGCGGGGTGGTGTCGGCGCCGAGCCGTCGTAGGAGTGCCTCGGCTGAAGCGGTGGACGTGATCTGCACGGGAGGCTCCTTTCGGGGACGGCGCCCATGCGGTCGGCACCCGCTCCCCCACTCCCCCGCCTGGTCCGGACGCCGGCTGGAGGGTGTGGAGCGGGTTGCCGCCTCGGGCTGCCCTGCGAGAGATCGTCGTACGACCGCACGGGGACAGTCAATCCTTGGTATTTGTCGTCAACTCCAAGTGTTAACTTGGGGGTTGTGACCCTTGATGACCTGCGGGTGTTCGTGGCGGTGTGCCGGGCCGGGAGTCTGAGTGCGGTGGCCCGGGACCTGGGCTGCACCCAGTCGGCGGTGAGTCAGCACGTGAAGCGGCTGGAGCGGGAGACCGGGGTCGTGCTGCTGGAGCGGCAGGCTCGGGGGGTGGCGGCGACGGCGGCCGGTCGGGTGCTGGAGGCCGCGGCGACCGAGGGGCTCTCGGGGCTGGATCTGGCGCTGCGCCAGCTGCGCGATCTCGTCGACGGCGAGAGCGGGTACGTACGGGTGGCGACCGGGGCGACGACCGTACGGCACTTCATGTCGGACGCGGTGGTGGAGTTCCGCCGACGCCATCCCAAGGTCAACCTGGAGTTCCGGACGGTGAGTTCGGGGCGCGGCAGCTTCGACGCGCTGATCGACGGCACGCTCGACCTGGCGTGGATCACGCTGGGCCCGCCCGCCCGGGGGATCGAGCAGCGGGCGGTGGCGGAGCTGCCGTGGGTGCTGGCGATGCGGGCGGACGATCCGCTGGCGGGGCGGGAGTCCCTGGAAGCCGGGGAGCTGGACGGCCTGCGGGTGATCCGGCTCCCTCCCAACTCCGCCTCCGCTCTCCAACTCGACAGTGCTTGCCAGGAGTTGGAGGTAGAGCTCCGATACGACACCAGCATCGCCGACTGGGACACGGCCCTCCTGCTCGCCGAGTTGGGGGTCGGACGGGCGGTCGTGCCCGCGCTGTCGGGGCTGGCCGTCCCGGGCGAGGGGACACTGCGGTTGGTTCCACTGCCCGCGTTGCGAGGGTTGCGGGTCGGGTGGGCCGTACGGCGGTGGGACGCGCTCAGTCCGGCGGCGCGGGCGTTCGCGGACACGGTGGCGGACAGACGCGGACGGACGGCCGGGCGGTAGCTCCGGCCGTCCGTTTCGGCGCCTCGCGCTGTCACGGCGGTCACTTCGGGTCGTGGTGGAACTTCGCGGCCGACCAGAAGTAGCCGAGGACCGCGAGGCCCACGCACCAGGCGACGGCGAGCCATCCGTTGTGGCCGATCCCGGTGCCCAGCAGCAGGCCACGCAGGGTCTCGATGGCCGGGGTGAAGGGCGAGGTCGTGACCGTCGACCTGCGCCTGTCCGCCGTCGGCGGAGATCAGCGTGGACAGGATCTGCACGGTGGTGGTCTTGCCGGCGCCGTTGGGTCCGAGCAGGGCGAACACGGACCCCGCCGGGATGCTCAGATCGATGCCGTCGAGGACGAGCTTGTCGCCGTAGGACTTGCGCAGCCCGTCCGCTGCGATGGCCGGATTGCCGGTCATGGTGGTTGCTCCTCGGGGTCTGCGGGTCAGAGGCTGCGGGCGGTGATGTCGCCGTAGGAGGTGGTGGCGCGGATGTCGAGTTCGGCGGTGCCGTCGTTCCTGAGGGCGTTGCTGATCCGGCCGTAGGAGGTGCCGGCGTCCAGGGAGGCGGAGGAGCCGCGGGCGGCGCCGACCGAGATGTCGCCGGACCGGGTGCGCAGCACGACCGCGCCGCGCACGGCCTCGGCGACGGTGAGGTCGCCCTGCTGGGTGCTGATCTCCGCGTCGCCGCCCAGGCGGCCGACCGAGATGTCGCCGTCCTGGAGGGTCAGGCAGGCCTTCCTGGTCTCGTCGAGCTTGACCGGACCCTGCGCGGCCTCGACGGTGACGTCACCGAGCCGTCCCACACCCCGGAACTCGGCGGCGGCCGCCTTGGCCTCGACGCGGGAGCCGGCGGGCAGTCGAACGGTCACCTCCACGGCACCGGAGGGACCGAAGAGCTGGTTCTTCGCGGCCGGGGCCGCGATCCGCAGGACGCCGTCCGCGTAGGCGACCTCGATCTGCTCGGCGGCCTTCACGTCCCGGCTCCTGGAGGGCTTGGCGGGCAGGACCTCGACCACGGTGTCGGACCGGTCGGCGGCGATGAACTGGATGCGGCCGGCGGGAATGTCGAGGACGGCGGCGATCGGGGCGGGGGTCTTGAACTTCTGCATCGTGGTCTCCTGCGACTCGTGGTCGGCTCATGGCCGGCTCGTCGTTTCCGATGAAGGAAAAGCTACGTTGCATTCAAAGAGTCAGCAACATACATGTTGCGCTAGACCACAGTAAGCGCAGGTGAAAGCCAGGAAATCATTGCAACGATTCTCGAAGTTAACGCAACAGCGACCAGGAATCCGTTGCAATGAAATGGAAGTGAACGCTATACTCGACGCACGACGGACCACCACGGGCACGAAGGAGACCGCGATGCCGGGAGGCAGGCTCACTCAGCAGGAGCGCCAGCAGATCGCACTGGGGCTGGGCGACGGCCTCGCCTACGCGGAGATCGCCCGGCGCCTCGACCGCCCGACATCGACCGTCACCCGCGAGGTCATGCGCAACGGCGGCCCGACCTCCTACCGCGCCGACCTCGCCCACCGGGCCACCGAACGCCGCGCGCACCGACGTCGGCAGTCCACGCCCCGGGGGGCCGGGGCACCCGAGCAGGCCTACGGGCGCGACGCCGAGGCGGTGCGCGAGTACGAGGAGACGTTCACGACGATCCTCATGCAGTCGGGTCTGTCCACGATGCAGGCCCGGGTGATGGCCTGCCTCACCCTCACCGACACGGGCATCCTCACCGCCGCCGAACTCGTCCAGCGCCTCAACGTCAGCCCGGCGTCCATCTCCAAGGCGATCGCGTTCCTCGAAAGCCAGGGCCTGGCCCGCCGGGAGCAGGGCGAGGGCCGCCGCGAGCGCTACATCGTCGACGACGACATCTGGTACCAGTCGATGATGGCCAGCGCCCGCGCCACCGCCCAGCTGGTCGGGATCGCCCAGCAGGGCGTCGGCATCTTCGGCTCCGGCACCCCGGCCGGCGTCCGCCTGGAGAACGTCGCCCGCTTCCTGGAGTTCGTCAGCGAGAACACGGCCCGCGCGGCGGAACAGGCCCGCGAGATCCTCCACACGAAGGCGGAGACGCCCGCTGAGAACTCCTGACGGAAGGGGCGGACGCCGTCCGCCCTCGAAGTCACCACCTGACCTGCCTTCTTGCGGACCGGATCGGGCGGGACGGGCCTGGAGACTGCACAGCCCCGTCCAAGAACCGTCGCCGAACCCGCACCAACTCCCCACTCCCGCACCGTACGATCACGGTCGTAACCGCCGGTAACCCTCCAGAAACCCTCCAGTCGCACACCACCGGTGAACGAATCGGTACGCACTGCCCGTATCAACAGCAGAGCGGAACCGAGCTGCATGCCTCAGGGGAGCTGCCATGTCCGTGCCCGTGCCCTACCCGTCCGCGTCCGACTACGACGGTGTGCCCCAGCTGGTACAGCCCGAGATCCGGCGGCTGGACGGCGAGGTGCGCGAGACCTCGGTCCCGCCGCTCGTCCCGCCGCCCACCCACGGCTCGCTCGCCGACCTGCCGTTCGAGAACGCGGAGGCGGCGCCGGACGCACGGGTCCTCAGCCGCCGTTCGCAGGACGGCGACTGGACGGACGTGACGGCGGCGGAGTTCGCGCAGCAAGTGCACGCGCTGGCCAAGGGGTTGATCCAGGAGGGCCTGGTCCCCGGCGACCGTGTCGCCGTCATGGCGCGCACGATCTACGAGTGGACGCTCCTCGACTTCGCGGCCTGGGCCGCCGGACTGGTCACCGTCCCGATCTACCCCACCTCCTCGGTCTACCAGACCCGTTGGATCCTCCAGGACTCCGGCGCGGTGGCGCTGGTGACCGAGACGGCGTCCCAAGCGGCGGCGATGGGCCCGGAGTTGAGCCGCCTGCCGGATCTGCGGCACCTGTGGATCGTGGAGAAGGGGCACCTGGAGCGGGTGGCGGAGCTGGGCGCGCCGGTCCCCGACCAGGAAGTGGCCGTACGCCGCGGCATGCTGGTCCCCGACACCCTCGCGACGATCATCTACACCTCGGGCACGACCGGCCGCCCGAAGGGCTGTGTGCTGACGCACGGCAACTTCCTCGCCGAGGTCGACAACGCCATCGAGCTTCTCTACCCCATCTTCAAGTCCAAGGCGGACGACCCCTCCACCCTCCTCTTCCTCCCCATCTCGCACGTCTTCGGCCGCATGGTGGCGATCGCCTGTATCCGGGCGCGGGTCCGCCTGGGCCACGCGCCGAGCCTGCAGTCCGAGGACCTCCTGGCGGACCTGGGCACCTTCCGCCCGACCTTCCTGCTCTGCATCCCGTACATGCTGGAGAAGGTCTTCAACAACGCACGTGCCAAGGCGGAGGCGGGCGGCAGGGCCAGTGCCTTCGACCGCGCGGCGAGCGTGGCGGTGCGCTACGGCGAGGCGTTGGAGGCACGGGCCGCGGGCACGGGGTCGGGCCCGAGCGCCTCCCTGAGAACGGCCCGGGCCTTCTACGACCCCCTCGTCTACCGCCGTATCCGCAACGCCATGGGCGGCCGCATCCGCCACCTCATCTCCGGCGGCTCCCCGCTGGGCCGTCGCCTGGCGGCCTTCTACGCGGGCGCGGGCATGGAGATCTACGAGGGCTACGGTCTGACCGAGTCGACGGCCGCCGCGACCGTCACGCCGCCGCTCAAACCCCGGCTGGGCACGGTGGGTTGGCCGATGCCCGGCACGAAGGTCCGGATAGCCGCCGACGGCGAGATCCTGCTCGCCGGCGGCCAGGTCTTCCGCGGCTACTGGGACCCGAACGGCGGCGGTGTCATCCCGGCACACACGGACGGCTGGTTCCCGACGGGCGACATCGGCCGCCTGGACGAGGAGGGGTACCTCACGATCACCGGCCGCAAGAAGGAGATCCTCATCACCGCGGGCGGCAAGAACATGGCCCCGGCCCCGCTGGAGAACTGGCTGCGCGCGCACCCGCTCATCTCCCAGGTGATGGTCGTGGGCGACGGCCGCCCCTACATCGCCGCGCTCATCACCCTCGACCTGGAGGGCGTCTCCCACTGGCGCCGGATGAACGGCAAGCACCCCGTCCCCGCGGAACTCCTCGTCGACGACGAGGAGTTGAGGGCCATCCTCCAGCGGGCGGTGGACGAGGCGAACAAGCTGGTGTCCCGGCCGGAGTCGATCCGCCGGTTCGCCATCCTCCCCCGGGACTTCACGGAGGAGGCCGGGCATCTGACGCCGTCGATGAAGCTGCGGCGGGAAGCGGTGATGCGGGACTTCTCCGCGGACATCGAGGTTCTGTACCAGCGGTGAGCCGCCGCTGGTGAATCTTTTCGTACGTCCCTGTGGTCACCATGGCGCCCTGTCGGATGTACCACTCGGTGGACATCGCCCGAGCCCGTGCCGCCGGCGGGAGCGCGGCGAGCCGCCCCGGCAGCGCCCCGCGCACCACCTCACTCCGGTGGGCCATGACCGCGTCCAGCTTCCGCTCCACCCACGGCCCGACGTCCACCACCGCCGACACCCACTCGTCCGGCACCGCGAACATCTCCCGGCCCGGACGGAGCAGGACCTCGCGGCCGAGGGTGCGGACGGCGGACTCGGGATGCGTGGCCAGGTAGAGAGCCCTCGGCTCCCACGGCGCCCCCGCCCCCGGATACAGCCGCCCCCACCCCGCCGCCTGCACCGCGAGCACGGTCACCCGATGGGCGTGCACATGATCCGGATGCCCGGACAGATTGCCGTACGCGTCATGCGTGACCACGATCTCCGGCCGGAACTCCCTTATATGCGCGACCAGTTGCCCTACGGCCTCGTCCAGCGGCGCGTCACAGAAGCGGACGGCGCCGGGCGCGGACTCGGGTACGCGCGCATCGGCGTACCCGAGCATCCGTGGCTCCCCGGCGCCCAGAATCCGTAGCGCCTCCGCCAACTCCCCGGCCCGCCCGGTCCCTTCGGCCCAGGTCGCCGTGACGACCGCGGTACGGGCCCCCGAGGCGGCGTGCTGGGCGAGCACCCCGCCCGCGGCCAGGGACTCGTCGTCCGGGTGGGCGAAGACCGCGAGGAGGCTGGGGAGCGTGGTCATGGGCGCCAGCGTGTCAGCAGCGGCGTAGGTCCTTCGTCAACACGCCCTGCTCGGTCGCGAGGGCATGGTCGTAGCACACACCGTCCCCCCGCAGCCGGTACAGCTCACTCGTCGTGGCCACCGCATGCCGCTCCTCACGGGCCACGCCGAGCGTGAAGGTCGCGTCGCCGCTGTAGGTGTCGTCGAGCCGCGGCCCGTCGCTGTTCCGGGCGTGGTCCCCGAGGGACATGACGACCCGCAGCCGGTTGTCGGCGTCGATCGTGGCGCGCCCGTCGAGGGTGTACGTACGGTCGGTCCGGGTGGCCCGCCCGTTGACGGTGACCTTCTGGTCGTCGGTCCAACGGCCGCTGAGGTCATCGGTGTTCTCGTCGGGCGTCCACTGGTGCGTGATGCCGGTGGTCAGCCTCCGGTCGACGGTGGTCGTGACCCGCCCGTGGGAGGTGTCGACGTACCCGGAGACCTTGAGCCGATGACCGCCGTCGGTCACGAGGTTGCGCAGGGAACCGTCCTGGTACGTGTTCCCGATCGTCGGAGCGCCGCTCTCGTACGACGTCACGGCCCCCGTCACCACAGCCCGATGCGCGTCCTGCCACACGAGGATGTTCGTCGGCGCGCTCCACCCGGTCTGCCCGGCCGGCACCCCGACGACGGTCACGTCCACCGTGTGCGCCTTCCCGTCGTTCAACTCCCCGGCGAACGGGGTCAGATCGAACGTCAGAGGATGCACGTCGAAGGCGCGTGGGGCCGGTATCACGGACCACAGATACGGCGACCACCCCCCGGTCCACACGTTGGGGAAGGGAGACGCGATCCCGGCGACCCGTCCGTCAATGCTGACCTGCACCTCGCGGTACGGCCCGTCGTCCCCGCCCTTGCAGGAGTACGACGCCGACGAGGAGACCGCCGTGTACCAGAACTCCTCGCAGCCGCCGCCCGATCCGGTGGCGTACACCTCGGCGAGGATGCGTTCGGAGTTGCGGGGCGTGGTGAGCTGCGCTCCGGTGGTCACGCTGTCGCCGTCGCTGAGGGGGATGACCTGGTCGGGGGCGTCGGTGGTGCGGTGGCCGGGCTGCGGCGCGTAGAAGGTGAGCGTGACCTTGACGTCCAGCACTCCGGTGTACGTGTCATTGACAACGTTGCCGATCAGCATGTCGACAGCCTGCGGACTGCTGAGCGTCTTCGCGTACTCGGTCACGTCCTTCTCGACGTGCCAGTCGATGCCCTGGGGGGACGGCTCGGGGGTCGAGGTCCGGAACACCTGCACCCCACCGATGTCCAGATACCCGAGCCGGTCGTACTGCCTCCCGGCCACGTTCCCGTCCATCTTCAGCACGACCTTCGACCAACGGCCGGGCGTGCCACAGGAGTTCGGCGGGGTGTACGTCCCCGTGTACGGCGTGAAGTCCTTGAACCGCGCCTGCGCGACAGTGACCGTGCAGGACTTGGTGTGGGGTGTCTCGATGGGCGGGGCCGCGGTGACCGGGTCGTGCCAGTCGGTGCCGAACTCGGTGGGGACGGCGTCGGCGGAGGCGGGGCCCAGTGCGAGGCCGAGGGCGGTGAGGGTGGCGGCGATGACAGTGGCGGTCCGTCTCAGACGGAACGGTGGCATGGTCATGCCGCGCAGTGAACACGCGTGCGGGGGGCTCCGCCAAGAGGGCAGGGAGAGTCTTGACCATGAGTGGCGGCCACTAGCGCGCCTCGCCGACCAACTCCCCTGAGACGAACGCCGACCAGGTGGCGGGGGCGACGGCGAGGTGGGGGCCGGTGGGGTTCTTGGAGTCGCGGATGTGGATGGTGAGAGCGCAGGCGGCGACTTCTACGCACTCGCCGCCTTCGCCGTCGCTGTAGCTGGACTTGAACCAAACGAGCGTCTCGGTTGTCATAGATCCCCCAGCTTCTTCTCGATCAAGGCTCGGGACTCCGCAGGCGGGAGTGCCATCGCCCGCATGATTCCATAGCGGTCGGCGATCTTCCGGACCTCCTCCGGATCGGTGATCAACCGGGGATGCCCCTGGACCTCCGTGTAAGCCACCTGCGGGTGCTTCTTGGGCGTCAGCAGGTTAAACGCGCCGCCCATGTTGGGATGTTCCTCAAGGTTGGTCGGCATCACCTGGATCGCAACGTTCCGCCTGCCCCCGACGTGTAGCAACCGCTCCAGCTGCCCCCGCCTGACCGTGAGGCCGCCAATCGGCCGATCCAGAACGACCTCTTCAAGCACGTAACTACACATGGGAGGCGGCCACCTGTCGAAGATCTGTTGGCGGTCCAGCCGGTCCGCCAGGCGCCTCTCGATGGTCTCGTCGTCCAGCAGCGGTCGGCGATGGGAGAACATGGCCTGCGCGTAGTCCTCGGTCTGCAACAGCCCAGGCACACCCTGGTTGGCGTAGAAGTGCAGCTCCACGGACTCCGCTTCCAAGGCGGCGTAACTCCGATACCACTCCGGATGCCGCGTCCGAGACTTGCTCATCGCCCGCTCGACATCCGGGATCACCTCCTTCAACAACCCCCCGGCATCCAGCAGTTCATCGGCCGCCTCCAGAAACTCAGGCCGAGGCGTCCGCACCCCCCGCTCCATCGCCGAGATCTGATCAGGCCCATACCCCACCAGCTGCCCGAACTCCTTCTGCGTCAGCCCCTTCCGCTCCCGCAGCAGCTTCAGCATCTTGCCGAGCGCGCTGAAGAGTTCCGTCGTCCCCTCGGCCTCCGCGGGCGTCTCCGCCCTGCGCTCCCGCTCCTCCGTCACGTACCGCCACCGCCTTCACGTCCTCGTGGTCACGGCCGACACCCGCACAACCAACCCGCCGCACTCGTACGGTCACCCAGAGTCGCGCGGTCGCCCCTGGCCAGCGTAGATACAACCCACCACGCTCAGTCACGTGAACGCAGAAATCTCCACCCCCACAAACACCCCCGCCCCCAGCGCCGAACTCGCCCAGCGCCTCAGCGCAACCCCTCGCGGCGCCCGCCTGGCGAGGTACCTCACCGCGACCCAACTCGCCACCTGGGGCTACCCCGCCGACACCGACGCGAACGACACCGCCCAGCACCTCGTCGCCGAACTCGCCGCCAACGCCGTCACCCACGGCCGTGTTCCGGGACGGGACTTCGAACTCCGCCTGCTCCTCCTCCCCGACCACACTCTCCGTATCGAAGTCAGCGATCCCCGCGCCGACCGCCCGCTCCGCTTCCTCAACCAACCCGACGGCGAACACGGAAGAGGTCTGATCCTGATCACCCTTCTGGCCCGCACCTGGGGGGTGGCGGAGCGCACCGTCGGCAAGACCGTCTGGGCGGAGATCAGCCTGAGGTAGCCGTAGCCCGCAGCCCGTCAGGGACCCAAGGCCCCGTAAGGGTCGTACAACGCCTCGATCCGCTCCCCGAACTCCTCCGCGATCGCCTCCCGCCGCAGCTTCATCGACGGGGTGAGATGCCCGGCCTCCTCCGTGAAGTCGACGGGGAGGATCGTGAAGCGGCGGATCGACTCGGGTCGGGACACCAGCTTGTTCGCCTCGTCCACCGCCCGTTGCAGGACCTGCCTCAACTCGTCGTCGTCCACGATGAGTTCGGCGGTGACGGCGGGGTGCTTGCCGTGCATCCGGCGCCAGTGGGCGATGCCCTCCATGTCGAGGGTGATGAGGGCGGCGACGTACGGGCGGCGGTCGCCCACGACCATCGCCTGGGAGATCAGGGGGTGCGCGCGCAGCCAGTTCTCCAGCGGGGCCGGCGCCACGCTCTTGCCGCCCGCCGTGATCAGCATCTCCTTCTTGCGGCCGGTGATGTAGAGATAGCCCTCCTCGTCCAGGCGGCCGATGTCGCCAGTGGGCAGCCAGCCGTCGGCGGTCGCGGGGACGACCCCGCCGGCGTTCGGGTCCCAGTAGCCGCGCAGGACATGGCCGCCGGAGAGCAGGATCTCGCCGTCGGCGGCTATCCGGACCTTCGTGCCGGGAAGCGGCCAACCGACCGTCCCCAGACGGGGCTTCAAAGGGGGCGTCACGGTCGCCGCGCCCGTCGTCTCCGTCAGGCCGTAGCCCTCGTAGATCTCGATCCCCGCGCCCGCGTAGAACGAAGCCAGCCGCCGCCCCAGCGGTGAGCCGCCGCAGATCATGTAACGGACCCTGCCGCCCATGGCGTTGCGGATACGGCGGTAGACCAGCGGGTCGTAGAAGGTGCGGGCCGCCTTGAGTGCGGCGCCGGGGCCGGGGCCCGTGCCCGCCGCGCGGGCCTCCCGTGCCTCGCCGTAGCGGCAGGCCACGCCCACCGCGCGGTCGAAGGCGGTGACCCGGCCGCCGGTCTCGGCCCGCGCGCGGGCCACGTTGAAGACCTTCTCCAGCATGTACGGGATGGCGACCAGACACGTAGGCCGGAAGCTCGCCAGGTCCGGCAGCAGCTCCTCCGACTTCAGGCTCGGCGCGTGGCCCAGGCGGACCCGCGCCCGGATACAGGCCACCGCGACCATCCGGCCGAAGATGTGCGACATGGGGAGGAAGTGCAGGATCGCCGCCTCCTCGCTGGTCCGCGCCCGGAAGACGGGGTAGAGCAGCTCGATCGCGTTGTCGACCTCGGCGAAGAAGTTGCCGTGGGTGATCACACAGCCCTTGGGCCGGCCGGTCGTGCCGGAGGTGTAGACGACGGTGGCGAGCGTGTCGGGGCCCAGCATCCCGCGCCGTACGTCCACCTCGTGCTCGCGCACCTCCGCCCCGCGCTCGGCCAGTCGCTCCACATGCCCCTTCTCGATGACCCAGAGGTGGCGGAGGTCGAGCAGTCGGCTCAACTCCGGCCCGAGCGCACCGGCTTGGGCCGAGGTCTCGGTCACCAGCGCCACCGCGCCGGAGTCCTGGAGGATCCAGCGGGTCTGGAAGACGGAGGAGGTGGGGTAGATCGGGACGGTCACCAGGCCGCAGGCCCACGCGGCGAAGTCGAGGAGCGTCCACTCGTAGACCGTGCGCGCCATGATCGCGATCCGGTCCCCCGGCACCAGCCCCTCGGCGATCAGCCCCTTCGCCGTCGCCAGCACCTCGGCGGCGAACTGCGCCGCCGTCACATGGGTCCACTTGCCCGATTCGGCACGACGGCTCAGCACCCGGTCCTCGGGCGCGGTGCGCGCGTTGTCGAACGGCAGGTCGGCGAGCGAGCCGTGCGTCAGCGGCGGGACGAAGGGCGGCACGGAGACCTCGCGCACCTCCCCGTCCAGCCGCCGCACCACGGGCTCCACGAGAACCGGGGTGCCGTCGTACGTCGTGGAGTGGACCGCCATGGCGACGGCGGGTGCGTGGGGGGTGGACACGGGCGACTCCAGAGGTTCAACGGAGCTGCCCTGCGGGGGAGTTGCCGCAGGTCAAGGGAGGAGATCGTACGGCGCCCGCGTGATGGGTCGGTGAGGGTTCGGAGGTCGTCCGGTGGCGGGGATGCGTCGGGGATGTGCAGCATCGTCGCTTTTCTGGCCGACAGTACCCTACCGACCGGTTTGCTGAACAATTTTCACCTCCTGACCTAGCCTTACCTCGGGTAACCTGACTCTGGAGTAAGCACGCATTCGCCTGGGGAGTATGGACATGGCCGACGGCTATCTGCGTTTCACCGGCACCGCACCCGGCCGCTTCCTGACCCGCAGACTCGGGCTTCCGCAGCCGGCTCCGCTGCAACGCGAGTCGCTGACCGGGCAGTTGCTCCACGTCACCGCCGGCAAGTCCGATCTCGATCTCGAACCCGTCCTCTCCCGCACCGGGCTCCCCGCGGGCGGCGACTCCCCCGTCGCCGTCGTCCTCGACGCCACCGGCGTCCGTGACGTCGACACGCTCGCCGAGGTGCACGCGGCCCTCCACCCCGTCGTGCGGTCGGTCGCCGAGAGCGGGCGCGTGGTGGTACTGGGCGCGCCGCTCGACCCCGGGGACCATCACCAGGCCGCTGCGCAACAGGCGCTGGAGGGGTTCGTGCGCTCCCTCGGCAAGGAGATCGGGCGCGGGCGGACGGTGAATCTCGTACGGCTGACGGAGGCGACGGCAGCCGAGTCCACGCTGCGGTTCCTGCTCTCACCGAAGTCGGCGTACGTGAGTGGGCAGGTGATCGGCGTCGGGGAGACCGCCGCTCGGGAGGCCGAGGTCGAGGTCGAGGTCGAGGTCGAGGTCGAGGTCGACTGGGAGCGTCCGCTCGCCGGGCGCACCGCGCTCGTGACCGGTGCCGCGCGCGGTATCGGGGAGGCGGTCGCCGAGACCTTGGCGAGGGACGGGGCCCAGGTCGTCGTACTGGACATACCGCAGGCCGAGGAGGATGCGCGGCGGGTGGCGGAGCGGATCGGGGGCATGGCCCTGGCGCTCGACATCACCGCCGCCGACGCGGGCGAGCGGATCGCCGCCGAACTCCCGGACGGGCTGGATGTGTTGGTCCACAACGCGGGGATCACGCGTGACCGGCGGCTGGTCAACATGCCTGCGGAGCGCTGGAGTTCGGTGCTCGACGTCAACCTGGCGAGCGTGCTGCGGACCACGGACGCGCTGCTGGGGGCGGGGGTTCTCAGACGGGGCGGCCGGATCGTGGCCACCGCCTCCATCGCGGGACTGGCCGGCAATGCGGGCCAGACCAACTACGGGGCCGGCAAGGCCGGGATCGTCGGGCTGGTGCGCTCGCTGGCGCCGCGGGCGCTGGCCGAACACGGGGTGACGGTGAACGCGGTGGCACCGGGGTTCATCGAGACGAGGATGACGGCTTCGATCCCGCTCCTGATCCGTGAGGCCGGGCGCCGTATGAACTCCCTCGCGCAGGGCGGTCTTCCGGCCGACGTCGCCGAGACCACGGCCTGGCTCGCGCATCCGGCGTCGGGTGCGGTGAACGGGCAGATCGTACGGGTCTGCGGGCAGAGCCTGCTGGGGGCGTGAGGTGACCGTCGTACTCGCGGGATCCCCCGCCCTCGCCCCTCTCCTCGCGCGCGGCGCCCTGCTGTCGCCCTTCAAACGGCCGCGTCCGGACGCCGAGTTCCCTCGCGACCGGCTGGTCCTGCCCGCCCTGCGCATCGATCTGGCGCGGTTGGCCGCGTACGAGCGTGTGTGCGGCTTCGCGACCGGCGAGGACGCGCTGCCACTGACGTACCCGCATGTCCTGGGCTTCCCGCTGGCCATGCGGCTGATGAGCTGCCGGGACTTTCCGCTGCCGCTGCTCGGGCTCGTCCACACGTCGATCGAGATCACCCGACGCCGGGAGCTGACGGCGACCGGGGAGTACGAACTCGCCGTGTACATCGGCGGGTTGGAGCCGCACCGACGCGGGACGGAGGCCGCGGTGATCACCGAGATGCGGGCCGACGGGGAGGTGGTGTGGGAGTCGCGGAGCACGTATCTGGCGCGGCATCGGACGGTGCAGCGGATCGGTGAAGCACCCGCCGGCGAGCCGGAACTCGTGGCCACCGACAGCACGGGGCGGCCGCGCGCTGACGAGAGGGACCGGCCGGGCGCCGCCACCAGGAATCAGCCGAACCCCGACACCGAGAACCGGCCAGACGCCGACGCCGGGCAGCGGCCTCCCGCGCGCGCCGGACAGCGACCGGACGCCGACGCCGACGCGGAGCCACACACCGACGCCGAGAAGCAGCCAGGCACCACCACCAGGAATCAGCCGGACCCCGACACCGAGAACCGGCCAGACGCCGACGCCGGGGAGTGGCCTCCCATGCGCGCCGGACAGCGACCGGACGCCGACGCCGAGCCGGGGCCACACACCGACGCCGGAGAGCGGCCTGCCGCGCGCGCCGGGCAGCGACCGGACGCCCACGCGGGGCCGCACGCCGACGCCGAGAAGCAGCCAGGCGCCGCCACCAGGAATCAGCCGGACCCCGACACCGAGAACCGGCCAGACGCCGACGCCGGAGAGCGGCCTCCCGCGCGCGCCGGACAGCGACCGGACGCCCACGCGGGGCCGCACGCCGACGCCGAGAAGCAGTCAGGCGCCGCCACCAGGGATCGGCCGGACCCCGACACCGACAATCGGCAGGACGCCGATGCCGGGGAGTTACTGCCCGTCGTCGCCGAGTGGCGGCTCGCGGCCGATATCGGGCGGCGGTACGGGACCGCGTCCGGAGACCGCAACCCCATCCACCTGCACCCGCTCACCGCCCGTCTCTTCGGCTTCCCGCGCGCCATCGCCCACGGCATGTGGACGGTGGCCCGCTGCCTCGCCGCACACGGGACACCCCAACAGGCGTACGTGCGGGTCGAGTTCAGGGCACCGGTACTGCTGCCGGGGACGGTCACCTACGCGGCGGAGGGTGGGCGGTTCGAGCTGCGCGGAAGCGAAGGGCGCCGTTTGCATGTGAGCGGGATCGTGGACGGGCTCCGGCGCGGCTGAGGTCGGCGGGGCCCTGGGCGGGCTCAGCCCCGCGTGACGCTCACCCCGCCCACCAGCCCCCACGCGTCGATCCGCACCGTCGGTCCGCCCGGCTCGCTCGGGCCGTCGTCCTTCACTCCGCCCAGGCGGATGCCGTGGACCTCCACGCGGACGTCGGGGCGGACCTTGAGGCTGACGCCGCCGATCAGGCTGAGCTTGGTGATGCGGAGTTCGGCGCCGTCGGGGATGTCGATGTCGGTGAGGTCGATGTTCGCGCCGCCGATGAGGGACGCCGCGAGGGTGCGCTCGTGGAGGGTCTCGCCCTTGAGGCGGTGGCCGCCGATCAGGCTCACCTTGATGTCGGTCTTCCGCGGGTCCGTGCCCTCGCTCTTCGTCATGGCAAGGACGGTACGGGCCACGGCATACGCTCCCCCAGTGCCCGGCGTCCGCCTTCGCGCATGACAGTTGTCATGCGAGGGCCCCTTCTACCCACGGGTTCGGCGAGCACCCGTGAACATCAGGCGAACACTGGGCGACACGCGCTCCTCGGCCGATCGCGAACTCCCAGGAAGAAAGGGGATGTCAAGAAAACGCTCACAGTGACCCCCCAGCTTGCCCAAGGCTCCTTCAAGGGATCACTCATCCGACACTTAGACACGGTCCTTACCCTCGGCTCACCTTCCCCCACTTCCTGATCCCCTGCACGAAGGGCGCCGAGAGCCATGCCTCCCAGACGTATCGCCGTACTCGCGGACTCGGACACCCGTTGGAAGTGGGGCGCGTCGGTGGCGCGGCAGATCGCCCCCGGGCACGCGCTCGACGCCTACTTCCTGCGGGGCCGGTCCACGCCGACCGAACGGCAGCTCGCCGAGGTCGGGATCGAGCCGGACACCCAGCGCGTGGTGTCGGCGACCGAGCTGGTCGACGACCCGGAGCTGGCGGAGGCCGACGTCGTCGTCCTGGCCGTCCTCGGCGGTACGGTCCTGGCGCTCACCCACAGCCTCGGGCTGGCGTGGGAGGGGCGGGAACACAGGCCGGTCACGGTCAGCGGGTACGTCGGGGTCGTCTACGAGAAGATGGTCGACGGGCTCATGACCCGCGCGGGCACGGACCTCGTGCTCGCCAACTCGGCCTACGACGCCGGGCGTTTCCGTGCCGTCTTCGAGAACGTCGGGATCGACCCGGAGTCGGTGGTGGAGTGCGCGCTGCCGTTCCTGGGCGGTGAGCCGTACCGGCCGTCCCGGGACCGCCCGTTCACGGTCACCTTCGCGGTCCAGCCGTCGGTGCCGAAGGAGCGCAGCGGCCGCCTGAAGCTCCTGGAGCGCGCGGCCGGTCACGCCCGCCGCCACCCCGAGCGCCGGGTGCTGATCAAGCTGCGCAGCCTCCCCGGCGAGCAGACCACCCACGTCGAGTCGGATCCGTACCAGCTGCTGGTCGCCGACCTCGCCGAGCCCGCCCCGCCCAACCTCCAGCTGGTCTACGGCAACATGGGCGAGGTTCTCGACCGCACCGACCTCCTGGTCACCGTCAGCTCGACGGCCGCCCTGGAGTCCATGCACCGCCGTATCCCCACCGCGATCCTCACCGACATCGGCGTCCGCGAGGCCCACGGCAACCACTACTTCGTACGCTCCGGCTGCCTGGCGTCCTGGGACGACATCGACGCGGGCGCCCTTCCGCAGCCGGACCCCGCGTGGGCGGCGGCGCAGGGCATAGGCAAGTCGGACCCGTACGCGGCGGCCCGCACCCGGATCGCCGCACTGCGCGCCGCCGGCCCTCTGACCCCGCTACGGCCGTACTACTCCCCGCAGACCGCCGAGATCTACCTCACCAACATCCTCCGCAACAACGGCTTCGACGAGAAGGGCCGCCCCCTGCCGCTCCCGCTGGGGGCGGGAGGTTCGGGGCGCGCCAGGCGGGTCGTCCGGAAGGTCGCGGGCCGGGGCGCCATGAAGCTGTACCGCATGGGCCATCAGCGGGTGGCGCCGGCGCTGCGTCGGTGGGGTGCCGTATGACCACGGCCGGCAGCGGGACGGTGCTCTCATGAGCCGCGTCCTCGCCCTCGTCGAATCCCCCGCCCAGCTCCCGTACTCGCCCCCGCCCCCGTTACCGTCCCGTCGGTGTGGACGGCGGGGTCCAGGGCCG
The DNA here is from genome assembly GCF_053596855.1 of Streptomyces sp. NPDC001617. NCBI lineage: Bacteria > Bacillati > Actinomycetota > Actinomycetes > Kitasatosporales > Streptomycetaceae > Streptomyces > Streptomyces sp. NPDC001617. The sequence continues at coordinate 28,447 of NZ_JBSFHA010000026.1, read as the reverse complement.
CCCCTCCATGAGGTTGCCCAGCCCCGCCCAGGCGAAGTTCATCAGAGTGGCCGCCGCCTGCCGGGCCGTGATGCCCGGGGTGGCGTTGGCCCAGGCGGCGAGGGACTCGGCGGCGCCGACCAGCGCCTCGGCGAGCCCGGCGACCTCGCGCTCGGGCAGGTCCGGGTCGCGGTGGGCCTCCCGTGCCGCGACCACGATCAACTCCGTCACGAACGCGACGATCTCCTCGCGCATCGCCGTGACCTCGGCGGCGAACGGTTCGCGGGTACGGGCCTGGAGGTGCAACACCGCCCAGCCGTCAGGGTTCTGCCCGGTGTGCGTGAAAAACGCCCGCAGCCCTTCCCAGAGTCGGCGGTCGGCGGGCAGCTCGGGCTGCACACCGGCGCGCACCGCGCCGACCAGCGCGGTGGCCTCACGGCGGATGCAGGCCGAGAAGAGGTCTTCCTTGGAGTTCAGGTACAGATAGACCAACGGCTTGGACACCCCGGCGAGTTCGGCGATCTCGTCCATGGACGCGGCCATGTACCCCCGCCGCCCGAAGGTCTGCACGGCGGCGTCCAGCATCTGCTGCTCACGGACCGCGCGCGGCATGCGCTTGGTCTTCACGGCACCCATGGGGGCAAGACTAGATGCTGTCCGCAGGATCAGTACGGCCGAGGACTGCCCCGGGGCCGCCCCGGACCGTCGGACCGCCGGTGAACTAGGAGGTCTGACCCTGCGCCCGAGCCGCCGCCTCGTCGATGACCTCGTCCTCCTGGGACCGGTTGGCCTCGATGTTGGCCTTCATCCGGTCGACCCGCTGCGCGACCTTGACGGACGCCCGGTCCCGCTCTCCGCGCAGCACCACGAAGCTGATCGGGGCGGAGACCAGCAGGGCGAGCAGCACCATCCACATGCCGTTGGAGGCGCCGAAGCCGCGCGGGACGATGCCGAAGTAGACGAGACCCCAGACAGCCACGAAGCAGCCCGCGAAGATCCCGAGGCGCATCAGCGTGTAGCGGAACATCTCAATCCACTCTTCCGTAACGAACAGTCCCACCCAGTGAAGCACGCACCGCGGGGGATCTTGGAGGGGGGTGCGGGGCTCACGTCAGCGGCAGCAGCATGAAGATGTCGTCCCGGTCGTCACCGGGGGCCACCCGTATGGCATCCGGCACCCGCCCGACCTCCTTGTACCCGCAGGAGCCGTAGAACCGCTCCAGGCCGTTGCCGCCACGGCAGGTCAGCCGGATCGCCTCGATGCCGTCGAGGGAGCGCGCGGCCTCCTCGGCGGCGGCCAGCAGGTCACGGCCGTAGCCCTTGCCCTGGTGCCGTGGGTGGACCATCACCGTGTACAGCCACAGCCAGTGGGTCATCAGCCGGTGGGTGTTGAAGGCGAGGAAGGCCGTCGCGGCCACCCGCCCGTCCTGATCATACCCGACCAGCAGCCGAGTCCGCCCCTCCGCCATGCCCACCATGTGCTTCACCAACTCGGGGCGGACCACTTCCCGCGTCACCGGCGGCACGAAGCCGACGGATCCACCGGCGTTGGACACATCCGTCCACAGGTCGAGGAGGCCGTCACGCAGGTCGGGAGTGACGGCGGGGTCGAGAGTAAACGTAAGGGACACGCGGCCATTGTAGTTATTACCTCGGCTCACACCCTCATCGGCTGCGGCGCCTCCCTGCGCGCCGGGTCCGGACCCTCGTACTCCCGGATGATCTCGTACCGAGTGTTCCGCTCCACCGGCCGGAACCCGGCATCCCGGATCAGGTCCAGCAGGTCCTCGCGGGTCAGCTTGTTCGGGGTGCCGAAATTGTCCGCGTCATGGGTGATCTTGTACTCGACCACCGATCCGTCCATGTCATCGGCGCCATGCTGCAACGCCAACTGCGCGGTCTGGACGCCGTGCATGACCCAGAAGACCTTGACGTGCGGGACGTTGTCGAACAGCAACCGGGACACCGCGAAGGTCTTCAGCGCCTCCGCGCCCGTCGCCATCTGGGTGCGCGCCTGCAGACGGTTGCGTACCTTGCCGTCCTTCATGTCCACGAAGTCGTGCTGGTAGCGCAGGGGGATGAAGACCTGGAAGCCGTTCGTCTCGTCCTGGAGTTCGCGCAGGCGCAGGACGTGGTCCACGCGGTGCCGCGGCTCCTCGATGTGGCCGTACAGCATGGTGCACGGGGTCTTCAGACCCTTCTCGTGCGCCAGCCGGTGGATACGGGACCAGTCCTCCCAGTGGGTGCGGTGGTCCACGATGTGCTGCCGGACCTCCCAGTCGAAGATCTCGGCGCCACCGCCGGTCAGCGACTCCAGCCCCGCGTCGATGAGCTCATCGAGGATCTCGGACGCCGACAGGCCGGAGATCGTCTCGAAGTGGTGGATCTCCGTCGCCGTGAAGGCCTTCAGCGAGACGTTCGGCAGCGCGGCCTTCAGCTCCCGCAGGGACCGCGGGTAGTAGCGCCACGGCAGGTTCGGGTGCAGCCCGTTGACGATGTGCAGCTCGGTGAGGTTGTCGCTCTCCATCGCCTTCGCGAGCTTCACCGCCTCCTCGATGCGCATCGTGTACGCGTCCTTCTCCCCCGGCTTGCGCTGGAAGGAGCAGTAGGCGCAGGAGGCGGTGCAGACGTTCGTCATGTTGAGGTGGCGGTTGACGTTGAAATGAACCACGTCGCCGTTCTTGCGCGTCCGCACCTCGTGGGCGAGACCGCCGAGCCACGCCAGGTCGTCCGACTCGTACAGCGCGATGCCGTCCTCGCGAGTCAGCCGCTCGCCGGCCCTGACCTTCTGCTCCAGCTCGCGCTTGAGCCCGACGTCCATGCCCACACCTTTCTACGAAACCCGACCCCACCGTACGCCTAAGCGCTCACACCTCTTCGGGCAGCTCTCCGACGCGGTTCTCCCATTTGGTGGAGAGCACGATGGTGGTACGGGTCCTGGAGACCCCCTTGGTCCCGGACAGCCGCCGGATGATCTTCTCCAGCCCGTCCACGTCGTTCGCCCTCACCTTGAGCATGTACGAGTCGTCGCCCGCGATGAACCAGCAGTCCTCGATCTCGCCGAGGTCCTTCATCCGGCGGGCCACGTCCTCGTGGTCGGCCGCGTCGGAGAGCGAGATGCCGATCAGCGCGGTGACGCCGAGTCCGAGCGAGGCGGCGTCGACGGTGGCCCGGTAACCGGTGATGACGCCGGCCGCCTCCAGCCGGTTGATGCGGTCGGTGACGCTGGGTCCCGACAGGCCGACGAGGCGCCCCAGCTCAGCGTAGGAGGCCCGGCCGTTCTCCCTCAGGGCCTGGATGAGCTGCCTGTCCACCGCGTCCATGCGATTCGATGCCTTCCGCTGAAAGTTTCCCGAAGTGATGCGAAGTACTGGATTACTGCCGAACTACTGCTGGGATGCGCCCAGTTCGCCCTGCCACCGCCGGTACAGCCCATGCCCGACACCCGCCGCGTCCAGCACGCGCCCGGCGACGAAGTCCACGAGGTCCTGGATATGGGTGGCACCGGCGTAGAAGGCGGGCGAGGTGGGGACCACGGCGGCGCCCAGGTCGTCCAGGGTCACCAGATGACGCAGGGTCTGGCCGTTCAGAGGGGTCTCGCGTACGGCCACCACGAGCGGGCGGCGCTCCTTGAGCGTGACGCTCGCCGCCCGTTGCAGCAGGTCCTTCGACAGGCCGAGCGCGACGCCCGCCACGCACGCCGTCGAGGCCGGCACGATCAGCATGCCCTTCGTGGGGTACGAGCCCGAGGACGGGCCCGCGGCCAGGTCACCGGCGGCCCAGTACCGCACCCGGTCGAGTCCCTTGCCGGCCTCGAAGACGCCGGGCTTTCCGTCCGCCCCCCGCGACAGCCATTCCCGCAGGTCGTCCCGCCAGTGCGCGTCCCGGAAGGAGATCCCCGTCTCGTCCAGCAGGGTGAGCCGGGAGGCCCGGCTGACGACCAGGTCCACGCTCTCGCCGGCGTCGAGGAGTGCGCGGAGCACCGACGCGGCATAAGGCGTGCCTGAAGCGCCGGACACCCCTACGATCCAAGGTGTACGCGGCGTCTCTCCTGGCTTGACTGGGTTCACGACACCGAGCCTATCCGGCGTCGCAGGGTGGGAACCGGCCGAGGGGGCCCGACCGTTCCTTATGAGGGACGGGCGAACACTGGGGGACGTCATGTCGGAAACCGGACTCGAGTGGTCACGCGGCGATCGTGCGAAGGCCGCGGCCAAGCTCATGGTGGGCTGGGTCGCACTGTTGTGGCTGCTGGAAGTGGTCGACGCGGTCAGCGGCCACGCCCTGGACAGCCTGGGCATCATGCCGCGCCGGGCATCCGAGCTGGTGGACATCGTCCCGGCCGCGTTCATCCACTTCGGCTTCGCCCATGTGGCCGCCAACAGCATCCCGTTGCTGGTCATGGGCTTCCTGGCGGCCCTCGCCGGCCTGCGCCGCTTCCTCGCCGTCTGCGCGGTGATCATCGTGGCCGACGGCCTGGGCGTCTGGCTGATATCGCCGGCCAACAGCAACACGGCGGGCGCCTCGGGCCTGATCTTCGGCCTCTTCGGCTTCCTCCTGATCACCGGCTTCGTGGAGCGCCGCCCCGTGGGCATCGCGGTGGGGCTCCTGGTCGGCGCCGTCTGGGGCACCTCGATCCTGCTGGGCCTCTCCCCCCTCCAGACGGGCGTCAGCTGGCAGGGCCATCTGATCGGCCTGCTGGCGGGTGTGGGGACGGCGTTCTGGTTCCGGCGCCGCGGTGGACGTGCCGTCGTTCAGGCCTGAGAGCGGGCTTCCGGATCCACGGGAAGCCGGTCGGTGTCGATGGTGAGCCGACCGATCTTGGTCTCCACAGCGACCTTGCCACCGTACGGAAGTGTGTCGCGTCCGAGGTAACCCTCAGGGCCCGGATTCCAGAGCGTGACGACATGCCCCTTCCGGGGATCGAAGATCAGGTAGTTCGGAATACCGCGGGCGGCGTACTGCCTGTTCTTGACCTCGTAGTCGTTGCGGACGCTGGCCGGTGAGACGACCTCGATGGCGAGCTCGATGAGGTCAGGCGCATAGGCCGTCAGATTCCGGTTCTTCTCCGCTGCCGGGATCAGCGCAAGATCGGGGCAGAACTCGAAGTCGTCGCTGAACGGGATCGCGACATCGCTGATGAAGCCCCACTCCTGGCCGAGCTGCGTTTCCAGCTGGGTCCAGAGCCTCACGATGGTCTCGTTGTGGAACGGCCTGAGCGGACTCATCACGATGTTGCCCTCGACAATCTCCATCCGGTAACCGCGGAACATGTCCTCGTACCGGGCGAGCTGCGAGTGCAGGCGGTCGCTGTCCGAGATGGTCACGTCGGCCTCCCTCTCTCTGCACTCGATGGTAGGCCGCACCGTAGTCACACGGTCAGACCCCGAACCAGAAGATCGAGCAGCGCACACACGAACAGGGCAATCCCGATGAAGCCGTTGACGCTGAAGAACGCCCTGTTCAGCCGGGACAGGTCATGGGGCCGCACGATGTTGTGCTCGTACACGAACGCGCCCGCGACGATCATCAGGCCGATCCAGAAGAAGGCGCCGGCATCGGTGGCGACGGCGTACCAGACGAGCAGGGCCATGGTCGCCGTGTGGCAGACGCGGGCGCCCCAGATCGCCGCCGGGATGCCGAAGCGGGCCGGGACCGACAGGACGCCGATCTCTCGGTCGGTCTCGACGTCCTGGCAGGCGTAGATCAGGTCGAAGCCGCCGATCCAGATGCCGACGGCGAGACCGAGCAGCACCGCGTCCCAGGACCACTCACCGGTGATGGCGAGCCAGCCGCCGACCGGGCCCATGGCCTGGGCGAGGCCGAGGATGGCCTGGGGGAAGTTCGTGAAGCGTTTCCCGTAGGGGTAGACCACCATCGGGATCACCGCGACGGGCGCGAGGGCCAGGCACAGCGGGTTGAGCAGGGCCGCCGAGCCGAGGAAGATCACGACCGCGACGAGGGCACCGGTCCAGGCGTGCTTCACCGACATCGCACCGGTGACCAACTCCCGGTGCGCCGTGCGCGGGTTCCTCGCGTCGATCTCCCGGTCGATGATCCGGTTGACCGCCATCGCGAAGGTGCGCAGGCCGACCATGCAGATGGTCACCAGGAGCAGCCGGCCCCAGTGGATGTTCCTGTCCCACTCGAACATCGCGGTCAGCGCGGCGATATAGGCGAAGGGCAGCGCGAAGACCGAGTGCTCGATCATCACCAGGCGGAGAAAGGCCTTGGTGCGTCCCGGCTGCGGGATCGCGGCAGACGCAGAACTCACAGGCCGTACTCCTTCCAGCGGCGGTCGACCTTCGCCGCCGTCTCGGGGTCGGACAGAACCATGTCGGGCCAGCCGCCGTCGCGCGTATAGCCCTCCTCGGGCCACTTCTTCGTCGCGTCGATGCCCGCCTTGCCACCCCAGAACTGCTGGTAGGAGGCATGGTCGAGATGGTCGACGGGGCCTTCGACGACGCTGAGGTCACGGGCGTAGTCCGTGTTGCCGAGGGCGCGCCAGGCGACCTCGTGCAGATCGTGGACATCGCAGTCGGAGTCCACGACCACGATCAGCTTCGTCAGGGACATCATGTGCGCCCCCCAGACAGCGTGCATCACCTTTTGGGCGTGCTTGGGGTATTTCTTGTCGATCGAGACGATCGCGCAGTTGTGGAAGCCCCCCGCTTCGGGCAGGTGGTAGTCCACGATGTCCGGCACGATGATCTTCAGCAGCGGGAGGAAGAACCGCTCCGTCGCACGCCCCAGCGGTCCGTCCTCGGTCGGAGGCCGTCCTACGACGATCGACTGAAGCAGCGGCCGCTTCCGCATCGTCACGCAGTCGATCTTCAGGGCGGGGAAGGGCTCCTGCGGGGTGTAGAACCCGGTGTGGTCGCCGAAGGGTCCCTCGGGCAGCATCTCGCCGGGCTCCAGCCACCCCTCGATGACGACCTCCGCCTGCGCCGGGACCTGCAGCGGCACCGTCTTGCAGTCGACCATCTCGATCCGCTTGCCGGCGATGAACCCGGCGAAGAGGTACTCGTCGATGTCGCCGGGGAGGGGGGCCGTGGAGGCGTAGGTGACCGCGGGCGGGCACCCGAAGGCGATCGCGACCGGCAGCCGCTCGCCCCTGCGCGCCGCGACCTGGTAGTGGTTCCTGCTGTCCTTGTGGATCTGCCAGTGCATGCCGATGGTGCGCTTGTCGTGGCGCTGGAGGCGGTAGAGCCCGAGGTTGCGGATGCCGGATTCCGGGTCCTTGGTGTGCGTCAGACCCAGGTTGAAGAAGGAGCCGCCGTCCTGCGGCCAGGTGAACAGCGCGGGAAGAGCGTCCAGGTCCACGTCGTCCCCGGTCAGCACGACCTCCTGCACCGGCGCGTTGTCGGACTTCACCTTCTTCGGCGGTACGTGCGTCATCGCGCCGAGCTTCCCGAAGGCCTCGCGCACGCCGACGAACCCGTGCGGCAGCTCGGGCCGCAACAGCCCGCCGATCTTGTCGGAGATCTCCCCGTACGACTTCAGCCCCAGCGCTTTGAGCAGCCGCCGGTCGGTCCCGAAGACATTCATCGCGAGGGGCATGGCGGAGCCCTTCACGTTCTCGAAGAGCAGCGCGGGCCCGCCCGCCTTCTGCACCCGGTCGACGATCTCCCCGACCTCCAGATACGGGTCGACCTCGGCCTTCACGCGCTTGAGGTCGCCCTCGCGCTCCAGGGCCCTGAGCAGGGAGCGAAGATCGTCGTAAGCCATGCGTCCCAGTATCTGTCACCCGCTACCCTGACCCCGTCACCGGGGCCGCCGAGCCCCCGTCACCGTCTCCTGGGGGATCGCACCACCATGTTCCGGTATCTGCCGTTCCTGCTGGTCCTGGCGCTGTGGATCTACGCCTTCATCGACTGCCTGAACACGCCCGAGGAGCAGGTGCGCGGGCTGCCCAAGGTGGTCTGGGTCATCATCATCCTGCTGTTCGGCGAGGTGCTGGTCGGTCCGATCGCCTGGCTGGTCGCCGGCAAGTACCGCGTCGCCCCGCCCTCTGGGGGAGGTTCGACACCCTCCGAGTGGCACCGCGACCACCGCACGGAGTTCGTCGCCCCCGACGACAATCCCGAGTTCCTGAAGTCCCTCAAGGAAACCAACAAGAAGGACGAGGCGCTGCTCAAGGACTGGGAGGCCGATCTGCGGCGCCGGGAAGAGGAGTTGCGGCGGCGGGAGCGCGGGACGGACAGCGACCGCTGATGGAACTGCGGCTGCTCGTCACCTTCGAGAAGGTCGCGACCGTGCTGAGCTTCACGCGGGCCGCGGCCGAGCTGAAGTACGCGCAGTCCAGCGTGACCAGTCAGGTACGGGCCCTGGAGTCGTCCCTGGGTGTCGAGCTGTTCGACCGGCTCGGCAGCCGTATCCGGCTGACCGAGGCGGGTGAGCGGCTGCTCCCGTACGCCCGCCAGATCATCGAGCTGACACAGGAAGCACGGGCCGCGGTCACCGGTACCGAGGAGCCCACCGGTTCGCTGGTCGTCGGGACGATGGAGTCGCTGACCTCGTACCGGCTGCCCCCGCTGCTGGAGCTCTTCCACCACCGCTATCCCAGGGTGCGCCTCTCCCTGCGCACCACCATCGGCGACGAGACCCGGCAGGCGCTGCGCCAGGGCACGTACGACCTCGGCTTCCTGATGGAGGAGGCGACCGAGCACCCGGGCCTGGAGAGCGTGACGCTGTGCGTGGAGCCGCTCGCGCTGGTCGCCGCACCCCGACACGCCCTCGTGGGGCGGGCGTTCGGCACCGCCGATCTCGTACGGCAGCCCCTCCTCGCCACCGAACCCGGCTGCGCCTACCGGGACCTGTTCGAGCTGGAGCTGAAGTCCCCTGACGGGCCGGTCGACTTCATGGAGTTCGGGACCATCGAGGCCACCAAACGCGCGGCGGCGGCCGGTCTCGGGATCTCCTTGCTTCCCGAGGTGACGGTCGCCGCCGAACTCGCGGAGGGGTCTCTCGTACGGCTGCCGTGGGAGCCGCCGTTCACGCTTCGCACGCAGCTGGCGTGGCGGGCCGGGAAGCGGCTTCCGGCGCACGTACGGCTGTTTCTGGAGCAGGCGCGGAGACTCGCGGACGAGCGAGGGTGACCTTCAGGCTCGCCAGCACGATCAGCGGCACGCCCAGCGCCTGGACGGGGCCGATGTGGTGGCCGTACACCGCCCAGTCCATGACCATCGCGACCGCCGGGTAGACGAAGGCCAGGACGGCGATCTTCGAGGTCGGCAGCTTGGCGTAGGCGGCGTACATGAGGACGTACATCACGCCGGTGTGGAGGAGACCGAGCCCGACCAGCCAGCCCCAGTCCCACCCCGTGCCGGCCATCGCGCCGAAGTCGGCGAAGGGGAGCAGCAGCGGGATGCCGACCAGGACCTGGACGAGGGCGATGAGGTGCGGGCGAACGCCGGTGACGCGCTTGGTGACCAGGGTGGACAGTCCGTACAGGAGGGCGGCGAGAAGGGCCTGGCCGACGCCGAGCAGATACGTCCCTCCGCTCGCGAAGTCGGCCGGTGTCACGCCCGAGACCAGGATCAGGCCCGCGAAGGCCAGGGCGATCCAGCCGACCTTGGCCGCGGTGAGGCGCTCGCGGAAGAGGAGGGCGCCGAGCAGGACCACGTAGAACGGCTGGGTGTGGTAGACGACCGTGGCGACCGAGATCGACGTGTTCTCGTACGACTCGAACAGGAACACCCAGTTGAAGACGATGAACACACCGCCCAGGACGGCGAGTCCGAAGGTGCGCGGGGTGAAGCCGTGGTCGCGGAGCCAGCCGCGGGACAGGACGTAGGTGCCCAGCGCGAGGGCGCCGAAGACGACGCGGAAGAAGACGACGTTGAAAGGCGAGGCGCCCGACTCGACCACGAAGACGCCGAGGGTGCCGGACAGCACCATCGCGGTCATCAGCTGGGCCGTGCCCTTGTTCTCTGAGGTCATGCCCATGAAGCTAGGAGCGAGCGCCGTCGCGGGTCCACGCGCCGGTGGGGCGTCCTGCCGATGCCCCCATCGGCCCCGGCGATGACCCCAGGTCGCTACCGGGTGCCTACAGGTTGTACGCCGTCGGGGCTCAGGAAGCGGACAATGCGCCCCTGTGCCCGGACCGGCGGGAGCCGGACACTTACCTCGCATGACGACTGCACCCGCCGACTCCTCCGGCACCCTCGCGCCCGCCTACGGTGACAAGGTCATCGCCGTCGAGACGGCGGGCTCCGAGCCCATCCCCGATGCCGAGCGCCATGGCTCCCCGCTCCAGCTGCTGTGGACCTGGGCCTCCCCGAACATCGAGTTCGCGACCGTCTTCATCGGCGTGATCGCGGTCCTGTTCTTCGGGCTGAGCTTCTGGGAGGCGACCGCCGCCATCGTCCTCGGCACCGCCGTCGGCGCGATCACCCAGGGCTACCTCTCCCTGGACGGCCCGCGCTTCGGCGTCCCGCAGATGGTGATCGGCCGGTTCTCCTTCGGCTACTTCGGCAACATCCTGCCGTCCGCGGCCAACGGCCTGATCGCGGGTGTGGGCTGGTTCGCGGTGAACAGCGTGAGCGCCGCCTTCGCACTCAACACGCTCACGGGTCTGCGACCGCTCCCCTCCCTTCTCCTGGTCGTGGTCGCCGAGATCGTGATCGGCTTCATCGGCCACAACTTCGTGCACACCTTCGAGAAGTACGCGTTCCCCGCGCTCGCCGTGATCTTCCTGCTCGCCGGGGTGTGGACCTTCAAGGACGCGCACCTGAGCGGGGGCGGCTCGGGCGGCGGCATCGGCGGCTTCCTGCTCGCCTTCAGCGCGGCCTGGGGCTACGCGGCCGGCTGGAACCCGTACGCCACGGACTACTCCCGCTACCTGCCGCGCACCGCGAACCGGATCAAGACGATCATCTATCCGGCGGTCGGCCTGTTCGTGTCCGTCGCGGTGGTGGCGGTCATCGGCGCGGCCTCGGCGACCATCGTGGCCCCGAAGGACGCCACCCCGACGGCGGCCTTCACCGGTCATCTGCCCGGCTGGCTGGGCGACCTGGTGCTCCTCGCCATCATCCTCGGCGCCATCTCCGCGAACGCCCTCAACATCTACTCGGGCGCGATCTCCATCGCCTCCTTCGGCCTGAGGCTCCCCACCTGGCTGAGCCGCAGCGTGCTGGTCGTGGTGTCGGGTGTGGCCGGTACGGCGGCGGCGTGGGCGTCGCTCGACGACGCGGGGTCGGCCTATGAGGCGTTCCTGCTGGTGATCGCGTACTGGGTGGCGCCGTGGCTCGGCGTGGTCCTGGTCGAGCGGTGGCTCCAGACCCGTACGGCCACGGACGCGGAGCTGTCGGCCCGCCTGACCGACCGCACCTTCGCCAACTGGCCCGGTGTGGCGGCCCTGTTGATCGGCGTCGCGGTGTCCGTCCCCCTCTTCTCCAACCAGGAGGACTACGTCGGCTACGTCCCGAAGCACTGGCCGTCCTTCGGCGACATCACACCGCTGGTCGGTTTCGTGGTGGCCGCGGTGCTGTACGCGGCGCTGCGACGGGGGCCGAAGGGTCAGCCGACGTCGGCGGCCGAGGCCTGATCGACGACCTCGACCTTGACCTATCTGCTGTCGGCCGTGGGGGGTGCGCTGCTGCTCAGGGTGAATCGCTGGGCAACTCGGTGGTGCAGGTGAGTGGTTGGTCCGTGGGTACCAGCCGCTCCACGGAGCCGGGGCGGCCGCCGGTGATCGCCAGCTGGGCGGAGTCGAGATACCCGATGAACAGCTCGGTGTGGGCGGGCATCGCGTCCGGGAAGAAGTCGAAGGTGACCTTGTCGTCCGCGACCCGGCGGCCCTTCATGACCTGGTCCACACCGGTGCCGACCCCGTGCTCCAGTTTCCCGTCGTCGTTCGGCCCCTTGCAGAACTCCCCGACCTTCATCTGCACCGGGAACCCGGCCTCGTGCAGGGCCTTCTCCAGCCCCGCGTGGTCGTCGAAGTAGGCCTGCTTGTCCCAACTCACCCGCAGCGCCCCGCTCTTGAGGCTGTCGATGGTGTAGGCGGCGGTCCGGATGTGCACGGTCCCCGCGCCGGTCGCGAGCGCGCCGGAGGAGGTCGGCGGCGCCGTGGACGGATGGCCGTACGACGGCACACCGAGCGCGAGTCCGGCGGCCACGGCCGTGGCCCCGGCGGTGAGGGCGATACGGCGCCCGCGCCGCCGGGCACGTCCGTCGGCGACGATCGTTTCGAGGGGCGTGTCGAGGGTGACGTCGGCGAGCGATGCCCGCAGTGCGTCGAGTACGTCCGTGTCGTGCTCGTTCATTTCCCGGCCTCCGGGGTGTTCTTGGCGTCGGCGGTGACGAGGTGGCCGCGCAGGGTCGCGACGGCCCGTGCGAGGTGGGCGGTGACGGTGCCCGGCGCGATGCCGAGGGCCTTCGCGGTGGCCTCGGTGTCGAGGTCCAGGAAGACCCGGAAGGCGATCACCTCCCGCTGGCGGCGCGGGAGTCGGCGCAGCAGCGCGAGCAGCGCCGGGTCGAGACCGGGCTCGGTGACCGGCGGTACGACGACGTCGTGTCCGTCGGCCAGGGCGACCTCGCGTCGGCGTCGCCGCCACCAGGAGATCCGGGTGTTGAGCGCCGTACGCACGACCCAGGCCCGTGGCGCGGGGTGCCGGGCGACCTTCGGCCAGGCGACCCAGGCCCGCGTGAACGCCTCGGCGACCAGGTCCTCGGCCAGCTGCCGCTCGCCGACCCCGGCGAGCACCGCCCGCAGGCACACGTCCCGGCTGCTGCGGTAGAACTCCGCGAACTCCAGCTCCTTCACACCCCCTATACGCCGGGGGCCGGGGATTCGCTTACCTGCTCCGCCTGCCCACGGCGTCCACTGCCGGGACCAGTGCTGCGTCGATGTCGACGGCTCGCAGGTCGAGAAGGCCGGCCAGGTGGCGCTCTCGTCGAGGAACATGCTGTTGTGGAGGTTCACGAGCGTGGTGCTGGTACCCGTACGCCAGTCCTGACCGGATCCGGAACCGCAGTCCGTCATGGCCAGTTGGTTGACGTTCGCGGTCAGGCACTGGCCGGTGTACTCGTTGTACAGCTTGTAGCCGCCGTTCGACCCGGCCTCGGTGGTCCAGTTGGTCGTCGGGCTGTCGGTGGAGGTGCCGCTTCCGGTGGAGCCGGAGGAGCTGCCCGAGCCCTTGGAGCCGGTGCTTCCGGAGCCGCCGCTGCCTGAGCCGGCAGAACGCCCCGAGCCTTGGGAACCTGCCGTTTCCGGCCCCCGCGGCCCGAGCCCCGCCCGCCTCATGGCCCGAAGCCGACGCAGGATGCGGGAGCCGCGCCGTTCCCACTTCTCGGGTTCCGCCTCAGGCCTCTCGTCCTCAAGAGGCGACGTCGGCACGGACGCGGGTCACGCCTCCTCCGGGTCGACCTCCAGCCACGTCAGCTGCATGTCGTCGAGCAGGGCCTCCAACGGCCGCCCCGATGTATGCGCGTTGATCTCGACCTGGACCGTCGCCCAGCAGGTGAGGCTCATGACGAGGACGCGGAGCCCGTCCGCGCCGTACCGCTCCAGGACGTCGTCGGCGCAGTCGAGGGCCTCCTGGGCGACGCGTTCGGCCGGGAAGGTGCCGACGGAGCGGCGCAGAAGCGCGATGGAGAGCCGGGACACCTCAGGGGCGAGGGCGGCCAGCCGCCGGTCCTCGTCGTCCCCGTCCTCTTCGTCCACACAGTTCAGCCTATGCCCCGGGGTTCGGCCTCGTACGGGTTCCCACCCGAATCCCCCGTTCGTCGGCTACGGCGTCCGGGCCGCGCACGCGGTCATCGCCCTCGCCGCTCTCCCGCGCCCCGTGGACGGCCGCCCTGAACAGCCCTCGACTCCTGGACAGATCCCGGCGGATTTTGACACGGTGGGCCTCACCGACCCGTATTCGAACACGTGGTCGACGACGCCCCCAGGGAGGCCGGCCTTGTCCCTCGACTTCTACGCCGCCCAGAGCCCCTTCTCGGACCCCGGCGAACTCACCCACCTCTACGCCGCCTTACCGCGCGACCCCGCCCAACTGGCCCGTATCGCACGGGACTTGCTGATCCACCGGTTGGAGGGCGAACAGTTCGGCCACACCCATCCCACCGACCGCCTCCACAACGACGCCGAGACCCGCTACATCGACGACATCCTGCGCCTCCTCGTCGACCGCAACGACGCGCCTCTGGAGCGGCGTCGTGAGCCGGCCGACCGGTTCGTCGGAACCTGCCGGGACTTCGCGCTGCTGCACTGCTCGTTCCTGCGGCACGTCGGCATCCCGGCCCGCATCCGCTCCGGCTTCGCCGACTACTTCGACCCCGGCGGCCGCAGCGACTTCCACTGCGACCACGTCGTCACCGAGTACCGGGACGAGCAGCGCGGCGCCTGGCTGCTCGCGGACGCCCAGCTCGCCGACCCGTCCGTCACCGCCCGCTGGAAGACCGCCTTCGACCCGATGGACGTACCCCGCGACCGCTTCCTCGTCGCCGGCGAGGCCTGGCAGGCCATCCGCGCGGGCGAGGCGGACCAGCGGAGTTTCGGACTGCACCCGCCCGAGGAAGGCCCGTTCTGGGGCGAACGCTTCGTGGCCGGCAACATCCGCCTCGACCTCGCCGCCCTCAACAAGGTCGAGACCCTGCTGTGGGACGAGTGGGGGCTGGACGAGGGCCGCCCGGGCACGCCTCTCTCGGAGACCGCCCGTGAGCTCTACGACCGAGCCGCCCTGGTCTCCGGCAACGAGGTCCCCTTCGCGGCCGCACGCGCACTCTTCACCGAGGACGCCACCCTGCGCACCCCGGGGACGGTCCTGTGCTCGGCCCCCTACAACGGCCCCAGCCAGGTAACCCTCCGCCGCTAGGGTTCCTAGGCCACCGTCCTGAGCCCCCGCACGGCCGCCGCCCCCATCCCCCGTACCACCCGATGCGCACAAGCCGCCGCCAGCAACTCCCCCAGCAGATCAGGGTCGTCGATCTCCAGGCCGAGCAACGACTCGATGCGTTCCAGGCGTTGGTAGAGGGACTGGCGGCCGATGTGGAGCAGGGCGGCCGTGCGGGTCGGGGAGCAGCCGTTGCGGAGGTGGACCTCCAGCGTCCGTACGAGATCGCTCGGGTGGGCCGCCTCCCAGGCCAGCAGTGGGCCGAGGGTGTGCTCGACCAGTCGGGCGAGGCGGTCCCGGTTGGTGTCGACACCGCCCCGGGTCAGCTCCCGTTCCAGCGCGAGCGCTCGGGCGGACGTCACCAACGGGCCTTCGGGGACGGAGGGTTCGGCGGCCGGCACGGTCAGGGCCAGCTCCAACGTCGTACGGGCCGCACGCAGTGTGTCGCTCCAGCGCAGCCATCCGCCGCCCGCGTCGACGGCGTGGCCCACGGCGACGGTGAGACCGGGCTCGGCGGCGGCACGGAAGGCTTCCTGGACGGCGCGGATGGGGTCACCGGAGCGTGCGCGGGTCGCCGGGCCGGAGCGGGAGGCCGGGCGGGAGCCGGAGCCGGCACCAGGGCCGCTGCCGCTCGGCAACGCGATCAGCGCCAGCACATCCCCCGGGAACGCCGCCCGCATCACCCCCGCCCCGCCCAGCACCCGTACCGCCCGGTCCACCGCCCCCACCTCGCGCGTCCCGTGCACCGACACGCCGATCAGCCGGGCCCCGGGGCCGGGATGGAACCCGGCGAGGGCGGACCGCGCCTCCACCTCCGGCTGGTTCAGCGCCGCCCGGTCGGCGAGGTCGGCCAACAGTGCCGCCGTATGGTCGTCGCCCCATGGCCGTACCACCGAACGACCCGACAGCCCGCGCGCGACGATCGCCCGGTTCGCCGCCTCCGTGATGCGGACGAAGGGCACGACACGGTGCAGGGCGAACAGGGGCAGGCCCAGGCGCCGCGCCTCGTCGGTCACCTCGTCCGGCATCCGCGGCAGCGACCGCCCCACCTCCACCGCCAGCCCCGCCGCACCGCGCGCGGCCAGTTCACGGACGTACCGCCGCCGGGTCTCCTCGTCGGCGTCGGTCAGGCCGAAACCGTTGGTGAGCAGGAGCTCGCCGCCGTCGAGGTAGTTCGCGCCCTCGTAGACCTCGCTGGAGTGCACCCAGCGCACCGGGCGGTCCAGCGCGCCCTGCCCGGCCAGCAGCTCGGGCTCGGAGGCCCGTACGGGATCGAGGTCCAGGACCTCGCGGAGGGTGAGGGCGGCCACGGGCACCTCCAGGGACAGCGCGTGGACAGTTCGTCCGGCGGCGGGATCCCCGGAGAGTACTTTCCGCACGTTGCCCTCGTGTTTCGGCCACAGGAGAGTGGGACGTATGGATCAGGCACAGGCACGCACCTGGCTCGCCACCGCCGTCGCGGAGGCCCGCGCCGGCCTCGCGGCGGGCGGCATCCCGATCGGCGCCGCGCTCTACGGCGCCGACGGCACCCTTCTCGGCCGCGGCCACAACCGGCGCGTCCAGGACGACGACCCCTCGATGCACGCGGAGACCTCGGCGTTCCGGAACGCGGGACGGCAGCGTTCGTACCGCGGGACGACCATGGTCACCACCCTCTCCCCCTGCTGGTACTGCTCCGGTCTGGTCCGGCAGTTCGGCATCTCCCGGGTGATCGTCGGCGAGGCGGCGACCTTCCACGGCGGCCACGACTGGCTGGCCGAGCACGGTGTGGAGATCGTGCTGCTCGACGACCCCGAGTGCGAGGCCCTGATGCGCGACTTCATCAAGAACAATCCGGCCCTGTGGAATGAGGACATCGGTGAGTAGCAGTCCCAGCAATCCGCGTATCCCGACCATCGATCTGCGCCCCTGGCTGGACGGCGACGAGCAGGTCCGCGCCACCATCGCCCGCACGGTCGACGAGGCCCTCCAGACGGCCGGGTTCCTGCTGGTCACCGGGCATGGCGTGGACCCGGAGCTGCGTTCCGCGATCCGGGAGGCGGCCCGCACCTTCTTCCGGCTTCCCGTCGACGTCAAGCAGCCCTACGAGGCGAAGGTCGGCGGCCGCGGCTGGCTCGGGCCCGGCGCCGAGGCCAACGGCTACTCGGAGGGCACCGAGACCCCGCCGGACCTCAAGGAGTCGCTGACCTTCGCGACCCACGAGCCCTTCGAGGACCCGGTGACCAACGCGGAGTGGTACGCGCCGAACGTCTGGCCGCAGGAGGTTCCCGAGCTGAAGACGCTGTGCGAGGAGTACCTGGACCGGATGGGTGAGCTGGAGAAGCAGCTGCTGTCGCTGCTGGGCGAGGCCCTGGGCCTCGACCCCGACTTCTTCTCCCGGCACATGGACCATCCGACCTACGGCTTCAACATCAACTGGTACCCGGGCACCGAGGTCATCGGCGAGCCCCAGCCGGGCCAGTTCCGCATCGGCCCGCACACCGACTTCGGGACCGTCACCATCCTCGACCGCCAGGCCGGCAAGGGCGGCCTCCAGGTCTACACGGACGAGGGCGGCTGGGAGGACGCGCCCTTCGACGCGGACGCCTTCACCATCAACATCGGTGATCTGATGGCCCGTTGGACCGGTGACCGGTGGCGGTCGGGCCGACACCGGGTTCTCCCGCCGCCCGCCGACGTGCCCGCCGAGGAGCTGATGTCCCTCGTCTACTTCGGCGAGTGCACCCCGGGGACGACGGTGGAGTCGGTGCCCGCGCCGGTGGGGCGGGTGGCGTACGAACCGGTGGACTCGCACGTGTACTTGCGGGCGAAGCTGGACTCGATCACCGTCGACTGACGAGCCGCTCGAAGCGGGAGCGCCAGCTCGGCTCGGTGTCACCCTGGTACTCATGGGTGAAGCGGAGGGTCGTGGCGTCGTCCCCGTCCCGCTCCAGATGGAACCGGACACGGTCGCCGCCCTCCACCGTGTACTCGGCGACCCGGTCCACGTCCCAGGCGGTGACCCGCCCGCTCCCCAGCTCACGCAGCGTGACCGCGCCGCCGAGCCGGGGTTCGAGGACGTCGGCGGCGGTGAACCACTCCGCGAGCCCCTCCGGGGTGGCCACCGCCTGCCAGACCTCGCCCATGGGACGGGGGACCCGCACCAGGAAGTGCAGGATGGAACCAGTCATGACACCAGCGTGACCCGAAGGGGCGACTTCCGCACCCGTCAGGGCCGCTGACCTGCACGATCGACGACCGCCCGGTCCAGGATCGCGTCGCTGCCCGACAGCTTCCCGTCGGCGTCCAGCTCGCGCTCGCCCAGGAACACATACGTCTTCGGGTCGAAGACCAGCTCCTCGCGCTCGCCGTCGGTCCCGTCCCGGGTCACCGCGACGCCCTCCCGGCCCACCGCGTCCTTCACCCGCGGGACCACCGTCACACCCGGGATCTTCGCCGCCGCCCGGTACAGCGCCGCCGTCACCTCCGGCGGCATCAGGGACTCACGGATCAGATCGCCGAAGAGCGTGAAGGCGGCGGCGTCCTTGTCGGGACGCTCGGCCTCGACGTTCCGGGCACTCATCCGGTAGAGCCAGGCGAGCATGCGGTCCGGGTCGGTGGGCAGCTCGGACAGGGCGCGGTAGTTGGTGGGGGTCTTGTTCTTCGGGTTGTCGGGGCGCAGCTTCTCGTGCCGGTTCCCGTCCCGGTCCTCCTCCAGCAGACCCCAGCGGGTGCCGTCGACCGAGAGCCAGATCTCCCGGTCGTGGACGGGGTCGAGCTTCGCGGGACCGCCGATGACCTGGGTCGTGTAGGCCCCCCGGCTCTTGATGTAGACGAACTGGTCGTCACGGATCGTCCTCGGTACGGCGTCGGAGTGCTCGGCCGCCAGCGCGATGTGCTCCAGGAGCGCGGTCGCGCCGCTCTGTGACGGTGCGCCGGTGGCGTCGCCGTGGGACGGCAGGACGGCCACCGTGACCACGGCCGCCGTCGCGATCGCCGCCGCGGCCATCGCGGGGCGCAGCCAGGCGGCACGGGCACGCGCCGGCTGCTCGGGTTCCCGCCGGATCTCGGTCAACAGATGCTCCTTGAGGAGTCGGTGACGGGCCGGCGGAAGGTCCTTCTCGGGCAGTTCGTTCATCGGTTTCCCTCCTTCGGGGGCCCGACCGCGGGAGTGCGGTCACCTCTCATCTGTCCGGCGGATTCGGCTGGTTCCATATATTTCGCGAGCTTCGCTCTGGCCCGGGACAGCCGTGAGCGCACGGTCCCCACCGGCACCCCCAGCGCCTCCGCCGCGGCCGCGTACTCCAGCCCCGACCACACGCACAGCGCCAGCACCTCCCGCTCGGCCCGCCGCAGCCTCGCCAACGCCGTTCGTACGACGGCCAGTTGCGCGGCGTCGTCCAGGCGCCCGGCGACTTCGTCGGCGAAGTCGCGCACCGTCTCGTCACGCGGTAGGCGGGCGACGGCGGCCGTGTGTCTTCGGGCGGCGCGGCGGGTGTTCCGGGTGACGTTGGTGGCGATGCCGAGCAGCCAGGGGCGCAGCGAACCGCCCTCCTCGTCGAGCCGCTCGCGCAGCCGCCAGGCGTCCAGGAAGGTCAGCGAGACGACGTCCTCGGCCACCGACCACTCGCCGGTCAACCGGAAGGCATGGTTGTAGACGGAGCGTGCGTACGCGTCGAAGAGGTCACCGAAGGCGTCGTGGTCCCCCGCGCGGATGCGTTTCCGCAGAGTCGTGTCCACGCCCCTCTATCTGTCCGTACGACGAAGGCCGGTTCCGGTGACCTGAGTCACACGGAACCGGCCTCTGCCGGAACGCGGTCTACACGCCCGCGTAGGAGTGCTTGCCGGAGACGAAGATGTTGACGCCGTAGTAGTTGAACAGCCAGCAGCCGAAGGCGATCAGGGCCAGGTAGGCGGCCTTGCGGCCCTTCCAGCCGGCCGTGGCGCGGGCGTGCAGGTAGCAGGCGTAGGCGACCCAGGTGATGAACGCCCAGGTCTCCTTGGGGTCCCAGCCCCAGTAACGGCCCCAGGCCGACTCGGCCCAGATGGCGCCCGCGATGATCGTGAACGTCCACAGCGGGAAGACGGCCGCGTTGAGGCGGTAGGAGAACTTGTCCAGGGACGAGGACGCGGGCAGCCGCTCCAGGAAGGACGTGGCGAAACGGCCGGGCGTGCCGCCGTTCTCCAGCTTGGACTCGTAGGAGTCCTTGAAGAGGTAGAGGAACGTGCCCGCCGCGCCGACGTAGAAGACCGCGCCGCACAGGATGGCGGTGGAGACGTGGATGTAGAGCCAGTACGAGTGAAGGGCGGGAACCAACTGGTCGCTGGCGGTGTACAAGACAGTGACGGCGATGCCGAGATCGAGGAGGACCGTCGTGACCAGGAACAGTCCGAGCCAGCGCACGTTCTTCTTCAGCGCGAGCAGCGTGAGGTACACCGCGACCGCGACCGTCGAGAAGGTGATGTTGAACTCGTACATGTTGCCCCACGGCGCCCGCTCCACCGAGGCCGCGCGGGCGACCACCCCACCGAGGTGGATGAGGAAGGCGAGCACGGTGAGCGAGATGGCGATACGCCCGTAGAGGTCACCCTGCTCGTCCCCGCCGTGCGCCCCGGGCCCGTCGGGCACGTCCCGCGACCCGGCCGACGTCCGTACGACGACCTTGGGCCGCTCCAGCACGGCGGTCCCGCCGGCCGTCTGCACGGTCACAGCCGGTGCCTTCGCCGCCTTGGCCTTCGCCTCGGGGGTGAGCGCGGCGGCGGTCCGTCCGATCTTGCTGCGGCTACCGAAGATCCACTCGGCGATGTAGGTGAAGAAGGCCAGGGTGTAGACGGCCATCGCGGAGTAGATCAGCGTGTTGCTGATGTTCGCGAGGTGTTCGTTGGTGGCCGTGGCCAACGCGGTTCCGGCGGCGAGAGTCACTTCTCAGCCCCTTCGGCAGGCAGGACTTGGGGGTCGGGGGTGGTGGTGTCGTCTTGGTCTGCGGAGCCGGCGTCGGAATCGGCGTCGGTGTCTTTGGGATCGCTGTCTTCGGAATCGGTGTCTTCGGAATCGGTGTCTTCGGAATCGGTGTCTTCGGGATCGGGCGCGCCCGGCGTCCGGTCGTAGAGGATTCCGGCGAGGTCGCCGAGTTCCTCGGGCACCTTGGCGGACTCGCTGCGGCCGAGGCCGGCCATCTCGACGACCGTCACCCCGTCGGCGCCGCGCACTGCCCGCACCCAGACGCGGCGGCGCTGGATGAACAGGGAGCCGGCCAGGCCGAAGATGGCGACGAGGGCGCCGCCGAGGGCCCAGGTGGTGCCGGACTGCTGGACGACCTGGAAGTTCGCCCACTCCTTGGTGGACTCGTAGGTGATGGAGCCGGCGCCGTTCGGGAGCTTCATGGTCTGACCGGGCTTCAGGTTGTCCCGAAGCTGCTGGCCCTTGGCGTCCTTGTATTCCTTCACATGCGACTTGTCGAGCTGGTACACGCTCTGCGGGATACCGGAGTCGACGCCGAGGTCGCCGTGGAACGGCGTCAGGTTGAGGACCGGGTTGTTCAGCGCCGGGAAGGTGGACGCCGTCTCGCTGCCCTTGGTGTAGGTCGGCAGGAGGAAGGCCGAGATGCCGATCTGCTCACTGACGCCCTTGGCGTTCTTGTAGCCGTCGAGCACCTTGACCACACCGGTGGAGGTGACGTTGGAGTCGAGCGGGAGGAGGGGCACGGCATCGCGGTAGACGACGTTGCCCTTGCCGTCGCGGACGGTGATGACGGGGGCGTAGCCGTGGGCGGTGAGGTAGACCTTGGCGTCGCCGATGTGCAGCGGCTCGTTGACCTTGACGAGGTCCGTCTTGTCCTTGCCGTAGGCGCCCTTGGCGTAGGTGAGGGCGGCCTGGTAGGTGCGGGGGGTGCCCTTGTTCGGGCCGCTCGTCTCGTACGTGCCGGTGAACTTGTCCAGGACGAAGCTGAACGGCACCAGGTCGTCGGTGGTGAAGAGGTTGCCGGACTTGAAGTCGTCGTACTGGGTGATGGTGTTGGAGAAGCCGTCGCCCTCGACGATCAGCTTGTTGCCCTCGGACTTGTAGAGCTGGCCCCAGGCGAAGGCGATCAGCATCACGATCAGCGCGATGTGGAAGGCGAGGTTGCCGACCTCGCGCAGATAGCCCTTCTCGGCGGCGACGGCGTCACCGGCGAGGTGGGCGCGGAAGCGGCGCTTCTTGAGCAGGGCGAGCGCGGCCTCGCGGACCTGCTCGGGCTCGGCGTCGGTGCGCCAGGTCGTGTAGGCGGGCAGCCGGGTCAACCGCTTGGGGGCGCCCGGCGGGCGGCCGCGCAGCTGGCCGACGAACTGCCAGGTGCGCGGGATGATGCAGCCGACGAGGGAGACGAACAGCAGGATGTAGATCGCGGAGAACCACACCGAGCTGTAGACGTGGAAGAGGCCGAGCTTGTCGTAGACCGGCGCCAGGAAGGTGTGGGACTTACGGAAGTCGGCGACCTTCGTCGCGTCGATGCCGGACTGCGGGATGAGCGAGCCGGGGATCGCGCCGAGGGAGAGGAGCAGGAGCAGCAGCAGCGCGACCCGCATCGAGGTCAGCTGCCGCCAGAACCAGCGGGCCCAGCCGATGACGCCGAGTGAGGGCAGACCCGGCAGCTCCTCCTTGGGGGCGGTGGACAGCTGCGAGCCGGCGGCACCGAGGTCCGGGTCCTCGGCCCGCTCGGCGGGCGTGCCGGTGGCTGTGGTCTTGCTCATCGATCAGATCCCCACGGTGAAGCCGGCGGACCAGGACTGCATGTCCTGCACGAGTTGGTCCCAGACGCCGGTGAGCAGCAGCAGACCGGTCACGATCATCATCGTGCCGCCGATCCGCATCACCCACACATAGTGGCGCTTGACCCAGCCGAAGGCGCCGAGCGCCTTGCGGAAGGCGACCGCGGCGAGCACGAAGGGCACGCCGAGGCCGAGGCAGTAGGCGATGGTCAGTACGGCCCCGCGGCCGGCGCTGCCCTGCTGGGAGGAGAGAGTCAGCACGGAGCCGAGGGTCGGGCCGATGCACGGGGTCCAGCCGATGCCGAACAGCGCGCCGAGCAGCGGAGCGCCGACGAGTCCGGTCGCGGGCTTCCTGTGGAAGCGGAACTCCCGCTGGGTCATCCAGGGCATCAGGCCCATGAAGAAGACACCCATGAGGATCATGAGCGCGCCCAACACCTTGTCCAGGATGCCCTTGTTGTCCTGGAGGGTGTCGCCGAAGTAGCCGAACAGCGCACCGCTGGAGACGAACACGGCGGTGAAGCCGAGCACGAAGAGCGAGGCCCCCGCGACCATCCGCCCCCGACGGGCCTCGGCCAGATCGGTGCCGGCGACTCCAGTGACGTACGACAGATAACCGGGGACGAGCGGGAGGACGCAGGGGGAGAAGAAGGAAACGAGTCCGCCGAGCAGGGCGATGGGCAGGGCGAGCAGCAGGGCGCCGTTGAGCACCGTGTCGTTG
Organism: Streptomyces sp. NPDC001617; assembly: GCF_053596855.1. Classification (NCBI taxonomy): domain Bacteria; kingdom Bacillati; phylum Actinomycetota; class Actinomycetes; order Kitasatosporales; family Streptomycetaceae; genus Streptomyces; species Streptomyces sp. NPDC001617. Next base: position 5,176 of record NZ_JBSFHA010000026.1, on the reverse strand, counting down.
ACGCCCGCGGCGGCGAGCGTGGTGACTGAGGTCACGTCACTTCTCCGCGAGGACCGGGGCGATCATCTTGCGCAGCTTGTCCTCGCTGAGCGCGGCCAGCGATCGGGCGGCGATCTTCCCCTCGCGGTCGATGACCAGGGTGGAGGGGATCGCCTGCGGGTTCAGCGTGCCCTTCTTGAAGCGGAGCATCAGCTTGCCGGTGGGGTCGTACAGGCTGGGGAAGCTGACGCCGTACTGCTTCTCGAAGGCTTGGGCGTTGGAGGTCTTGGTGTCACGGGTGTTGATGCCGACGAACTGGACGCCCTTGGACTTGAGGTCCGAGTAGACGGTCTCCAGGTTGGGTGCCTCGGCGCGGCAGGGTGCACACCAGGAGCCCCACACGTTCAGGACGACGATCTTGCCCTTGTAGTCGGCGGCGACGTCGAGCTGCTTGCCGTCGACGGTCTCGCCGGACAGGTCGGGCGCGTCGGCCCGCTCCCCCTTCTTGACGGTGGAGATGCCGTCCTTGCCCATGACGAAGTTGGTGTCACCGCCGCCACCCGAGGTGCCGCCCGAACTGCACGCGGACAGGGTGAGAGCGGAGGCCGCCGCCACTGCGGCGAGCAGGGTGGCACGGCTTCGGTTCGAGCGCAGGGGGGTGCGGCTGATGGCACTCATGTGAAAAGTTTCGCATGCCCGTTCTGAGGATCTTGGCCACCCCCCTCAAGGGCGCCCGAGGGGCCGAAACCCGCATTTCAGGCGGCCTGCCCGGTGGGCGAGGAGGAGCTGGACGGGGAGGTCGAGGAGCTCTCCCGCAGGAACGTCTTCCAGCCACCGGCCGGCGCCTGCCCGACATCGAGGGTGCGCAGCTTGGCGAGCACCTCCGGCTTCTGAACGTCCATCCAGTCGACGTACTGCCGGAAGGAGACCAGCCGCACGTCCGCACCCTTCTCCTTCTCGGCGGCGATGTGCTTGAAGGCGGCCTCGACGGCGTCCATGTAGATGCCGCCGTTCCAGTGCTCGAAGTGGTTGCCGACGAAGAAGGGGGCGCGGTTCGTCTCGTATGCCCGCCTGAAGCCGGATATGTAGGCCTGTGCGGACTGGGTGCGCCAGGCCGGGTAGTTGTAGGCCGGCGCCTGGGTCGAGTTGATCGACTGGTTGGCGAGCATGTTGTAGTCCATCGAGAGCACCTCGAAGGACCGCCCGGGGAACGGTATCTGCTGCAACGGCAGATCCCAGATGCCCAGCTTCTTCTCCGGCCAGACCTGGCGGCCGCCGGGCGAGGAGGCGTCGTAACGCCAGCCGAGCTCCTTGGCGGTGGGCAGCAGGTTGTTCTGGCCGAGGAGACAGGGCGTACGGCCGCCGACGAGTTCCTTCTCGTAGTCGAAGGGCAGGGAGGGCATGTCGGTCCAGCCGGTGTTCGTCCGCCACTCCTTCACGAACGCCTTCGCCTGCTGGATCTCGCTCTGCCACTGCGCGGCCGTCCAGTTGCCGACGGTGCCGTAGCCGGAGCAGAAGTGGCCGTTGAAGTGCGTGCCGATCTCGTGGCCTTCGAGCCAGGCGCGGCGGACGTTGGTCAGCGTCGCCTTGATGTGCTCGTCGGTGAGGTAGCCGATGTCGGAGGCGCCGCGCGGGTTGTTCGGCGGGTTGTAGAGGCGCTTCTTCGACTCGGGGAGCAGATAGAGGCCGCTCAGGAAGAAGGTCATGGATGCGCCGTGCTGCTTCGCCAGGTCGAGGAAGCGGGGGAAGAGGCCGTTGCCGACCTCACCGGCGCCGTCCCAGGAGAAGATCACGAACTGGGGCGGGGTCTGGCCGGGCTCCAACGGCTCGGGGTGGGACGGCTGGTGGGGCTGCTTGCCGGTGAAGGAGGTGGAGCCGTCGCCGAGGGGCTTGGCTGCGGAGTGCGACTTGCCGCCGCTTTTACCGCTGCCCTTGGAACCCGAGGAGTGGGTCGACCCCTCTGACGGCTTGAGGGTGCCGCAGCCGACGAGTCCGGCGGCCGCCGCGGCACCCGCGCCCAGACCGAGCATTCCCCTGCGCGAGAGAGCGCTACGAGTGCGCATTCCAACCCCGATTCGTCATGTGCTCTGGTGGTCACCCATTCAGAGGACATGACGAAGGGGGAGGTTCCTCTCGATCACGGCGATCCAGTAACAAATGTAACGAACACAACTCGGGCCTCGGTAAGGCCTTCTTGTGCGGCCGTCCTAGGCGCCGAAGGCCTTGTCCTTGCCCTTCACCGGCTTGGCGCCGGCGTGCAGATGGGCGGGGACGAGGTCGATGGCCGGTTCGCCGTAGCCGACGGACACGAGCCTGTCGCCCTGGTACGTGAAGGACGTGAGCGAGGCGAGCGTGCACTGCCGCTTGCGCGGATCGTGCCACAGCCGCCGCTTCTCGACGTACGACCGCACGGTCCAGATCGGCAGCTGATGGCTGACGAGCACGGCCTCGTGCCCCCGCGCCTGCTCCTTCGCGGCGTCCAGCGCCTGCATCATCCGTACGACGATGTCGACGTACGCCTCGCCCCAGGACGGCTTGAACGGGTTGGTGAGGTACTTCCAGTTCCCGGGATTGCGCAGCGCCCCGTCGCCGACGCCGAAGGTCTTGCCCTGGAAGACGTTGTCGGCCTCGATGAGCCGCTCGTCGGTGGCGAGGTCCAGCCCGTGCGCCTTGGCGATCGGCGTCGCCGTCTCCTGCGCCCGCTCCAGCGGGGAGGAGCAGACGTACGTGATGTCGCGCGACGCCAGATGCTCGGCGACCCGGTCGGCCATCTGCCGTCCGAGCTCGGACAGGTGGTAGCCGGGCAGCCGGCCGTACAGCACCCCGTCCGGGTTGGCGACCTCACCGTGCCGCATGACGTGTACGACGGTGATGTCGCCGTTGGTGTTCTCGCTCACGCGGTTGCCTCCGCCGCCGCTCGGGCCGCCGCCGGGAGGGCGTCGGCGATGCGCTGTACGGCCTGTTCGTCGTGGGCCGTGGACACGAACCAGGACTCGAAGGACGAGGGCGGGAGGTAGACGCCCTGCGCCAGCATCGAGTGGAAGAACGCGGTGAAGCGGAAGGACTCCTGCTTCTTGGCGTCCTCGTAGTCACGGACGTCCCGGTCCGCGAAGAAGACGGAGAACATGTTGGAGGCGTTCTGCAGCCGGTGCGCGACGCCTTCCTTGGTGAGCGCCTCGGTGACGAGCGCCCGGATCTGCTCCGAGACCGCGTCGACCTTGTCGTAGGCGGCGTCGTCGAGGAGCCGGAGCTGGGCGAGGCCGGCCGCGGTGGCGATCGGGTTCCCGGAGAGGGTGCCGGCCTGGTAGACGGGCCCGGCGGGGGCGAGGTGCCCCATGACGTCGGCGCGACCACCGAAGGCGGCGGCCGGGAACCCACCCCCCATGACCTTGCCGAACGTCATGAGATCGGGCCTGACCCCGTCGATGCCGAACCACCCTGCCCGGCTGGTCCGGAACCCGGTCATGACCTCGTCGGAGATGTAGAGGGCGCCGTTCTTGGAGCAGGCGTCCTTCAGTCCCTGGTTGAAGCCGGGCCGGGGCGGCACGACGCCCATGTTGCCGGGCGAGGCCTCGGTGATCACGCAGGCGATCTCGCCGGGGTGCCGGTGGAAGGCCTCGTTGACGGCTTCGAGGTCGTTGTAGGGGAGGACGATGGTGTCGCCGGCCTGGGCGCCGGTGACACCCGGGGTGTCGGGCAGCGCGAAGGTGGCGACGCCGCTCCCCGCCGCGGCCAGAAGCGAGTCGACGTGGCCGTGATAACACCCGGCGAACTTGATCACTTTGCTGCGCCGGGTGAACCCACGAGCAAGCCGGATGGCACTCATCGTGGCCTCGGTCCCGCTGCTGACGAGCCGCACCTGCTCCACGGGCTCGACCCGGGCGACGATCTCCTCGGCGAGCGCGACCTCTCCCTCACCGGGCGTACCGAAAGAGGTACCGCGCGACACGGCGTCCTGGACAGCGGCGATGACGTCGGGGTGCGAGTGCCCGAGGATCATCGGACCCCACGAACAGACGAGGTCGACGTACTCCCGGCCATCGGCATCCGTCAGATACGGACCACGACCGGACACCATGAACCGGGGCGTACCCCCCACGGCGCGGAAGGCGCGCACCGGGGAGTTCACACCGCCGGGCGTGACGGCGGACGCACGGTCGAACAGCGCCTGCGAGACAGGGGCTTCATAGGAATATGGCAGTTCGCTCATGACCAGCGACGTCTCCGACCTTCTCTGACTTCTCGGACTCCGGTTGGCTGTGACCTCCTCAGGGTAGGCCAGGGGGCACGGACGGCAGGGGGCGCCGTTCCCCACCGTCACCGGCGGTCACTGCTGACCCGAGGAACAGTGGCGTCCTCCGCCGATCTGCGAAACTGGGACGTGAAACACACAGCTCGAACGGCCTTCTCGTACGTATGCATGTACGGAAGCTTGTTCAGAGACTGCGAAGATCCTGCGGACAGGTGTTTCAGCGCACGTTTCGGCGGGCGGCCGCGGGGGAGGTCACTGACACGATGATCGGGTTGCGCGGCGGGGGCCACGCGTCCTAGAAAAGCAGTCGGGTGGAGATATGCATCGCGGTGGCGGACTGGGCGAGGGGACCGATGACCTCGGTCCTCGTCGTGCCCGGCAGGGCAGGCACCGACGCGAGGCGGAGGAAGCGACCGAGACACGTCAGGGCCAGGGTGTACCGAATGAACCCGAACGGATCGACCGGCGAGTCGACCGCCGGGTCGATCGCCTCCGGGCGGGGAGCAGGAATGGTGGTCGGGTGGGGGTGACGTACAAGTACTTCGGCGCGCCGGACGGCGCGACCGCGGCCCGCGTCCCGATCTCGATGCGCCCCGAGGAACTCGGCGGCGACGAGCTCGGCATGAACGGCATGTTCACCAAGATCAAGCCGGAGACGATGGCAGCGATGGTCCTCACGGGCATCGAAGGCGTCCCCCTCCACAAGGTCCCGCCCCTCGAACTGGTCGTCCTGCACCCGGACTACGCGGTGGTCAAACTCCCCATGACGGTCGTCGACCCCCTGCGCGGCATAGGCGAGGAGGCGGTGGGCGCGGCGGCGTTCATCTGGTCGACGGTGCCGGACCGGGGTGGGCCTCGGGACGCGTTCAACGTGTATCAGCTGCTGCACGAGTGGCAGGACTTCTCGCACCGGCTGCATGAGGCGGGGCATCAGCCCTATTGCCT